>JANZKA010000056.1 GCA_025060975.1 Candidatus Culexarchaeum nevadense | reverse complement strand
CAACGATTTACTAAACCAATACATAAAGCAGGGAGGACATGTGATAAAAATGGATAATATATCACTGCAGTCTGATGTAATAAGTGAGATAAAAGCTGCAGGCGTAAATTTGGGATTGGAAACTAATGCTTCGAAAGATGTGGGTGTAATGATATATGAGAGGGAAGACACTTTAATAGTTCATGTAATAAACTATAGCTATGACGCTCAAACTAAAAACTTTAAATCGCAAACCAACATAGAAATAAACATCACAATACCAGAAAACATAAATTCAGCAGGGAAAACACTCAAAGCACTAAGTCTACCCGAGGGGGGTGAAACAACAATAAAATATACAGTAATGGGGAACAAATTAAGCATAACCATACCTACACTTAAGGAATACCTAGTTCTACACTTCAAATAATTTGGAAAAATAAGTTTGGTTGTGTTTGTTTATTCTATTTTACTTATGACTGTGTCTAGTGCTTCTAATGCTTTTTCCAATTGCTCTTTTGTTATCATTAATGGAGGTTCAATTCTTAGTGTTGATCCATATGCTCCTCCTACACCTATTAGATATCCCATTTCCCTCATGTATTCCCTAACTTTTACTGCTTCATCTACTGCTGGTGTTTTTGTATTTCTATCTTTCACTAGTTCTATTCCAATCATTAATCCCCTCCCCCTCACTTCACCTATAATTTTATGTTTCCTTTGTAGTTCTTGTAGTTCATTTATGAGTTCTCTGCCAATTTTCTCTACTTTCTCATGCACTCTTTCCTCTAGAATTACGTCTATTACTGCACTTGCAGCTGCGCATGATACCACATTTGGCCCCCATGTGGATGAGTGGTCTCCTGGTTCGAAGGCATCTGCTATTTCTGTTTTTGCCCCTATTGCTCCTAGTGGTAGTCCGCTTGTAAGTCCTTTTGCCATGGCTACTATGTCTGGTTCCACGTTGTAGTTTTCTATTCCAAAAATCTTCCCTGTTCTTGCGAATCCAGTTTGAACCTCATCAGCTATGAATATTCCGCCGTAATCTCTAACTATTTTCACGGCTTCTGTGAAGTATTCTTTTGGTGGAGCTATTATTCCTCCTTCTCCGAGTATTGGTTCTGCTATGAATGCACCTATGTCTGTGGAGGTTTCATATTTTATTACGTCTTCAATGTATTTTGCACATAATATGTCACATTCTGGATACTCCTTTTTGAATGGACATCTATAACAGTATGGTGCTGGTAGTATTTTTACTCCAGGTATTGATACAACTGCAGCCATCCCTTTCTTATATTTGCTCTGCCCAGTTAATGTTGTTGTTAAATGTGTTCTGCCGTGAAAACTGTATCTTAGAGTTAGTACTTCAAATCCTGTTTTGTTAACCTTTTTTAGCATGTACTTTCTCATCAGCTTCACAGATCCCTCTACTGCTTCTGCTCCACTGGTGCAGTAGAATACCTTCTTCTCTCCACTCATGGGGAGTATTTTAACTAGTTTTTCTGCTAGTAATGCTGAGGGTATGTTGTGGTAGTCGTAGGATGTGTGATGTAATTTTTGAGCCCAATATGTTATTGCTTCCACAACTTTTGGGTGGCAGTGACCAATATTTACAGCTGCGTATCCAGCGAATAGGTCTACGTATTCTTTTCCATCTAAATCTTTTACTATGGCTCCTTTTCCTTCAACGATGACTATTGGTTGCCTGTATCTTGGCATACATGGGAACATGAGTTTCTTTTGACTTTCAATTATTTTTGATGTACTCAACTTTTCTTCTTCAATCATTTTATCCTCCTCAATTACATGTAGCCTTTTAGAGTAAATAATTATTATGATTGATTACATAGTTCTGAGGCTATTTTAACAGCCTCAATTATCTTTACGTAACCTGTACATCTACATATTATCCCATCAAAGAATCTTTTAATGTCTTCTTCACTTGGATTTTTATTTTCTTTCAGCAGGGCATATGTTGTTAGTATGAAGGCTGGTGTGCAGAATCCACATTGAACAGCTCCTGATTTTATAAATGCTTCTTGTATTGGGTGAAGTTTCCCATTTTTAGATAGGTATTCCACTGTTATTACACTTCTACCTTCAGCTTTCAAGGCTGGTGTTAAACATGAATAGACTGGTTTATCATCTAATAGTACTGTACATACACCACACTCCCCTCTCTCACATCCCCTCTTTACACTAGTTATATGCAACTTCCTCCTCAGTAAGTCTAGTAAGGTCATGTTTTCTTCAATTTCAACTTCAACCCATTTTCCATTCAATTGAAATCTAATGATCTTCATTTCTCCTTACACCTCCAATTTTCAATAGACATTTTTAATGCATCTATGGTGATTTTCACAGCCATTTCTCTGCGGTATTCTGCTGATGATCTGACATCGCTTATTGGTTTAATTTCTTCAATTAACTTCTTCACCTTTCCTTCTACTTCATTTACCCTCGAACCAATCAATTCTTCTTCAGTTTTATATGCTCTAATTGGTGTTGGTGCTATGGAGTTTAATGCTATTCTAACGTATTCTATCTTGTCTTCCATTGTTCTTACAGCTACGGCTACTGCAACTATGGATAAGGTGTGTGCTCTTCTCCTACCAATCTTTATGAACTTCATTCCAGCATTGCATGATTCTCTTGGCACTATTATTTCTGTTAGAAGTTCATCTACCATTAATTCTGTTTGTCTTGGTCCTTTGAAGAATTTCTCTAATGGTATTACTCTATCTCCATTTATGCTTGAGAGTTTTAATTTTGAGTTTAGTATCAATAGTGGTGGAGCCATATCTGCAGCTGGTGATGCATTACATATATTTCCTCCGATTGTGGCTACATTCCTTATTTGCCATGAACCTAGATTCTCAGCAGCTTCCACTAGTATTGGGATTTCTCTTCTAATCCTTTCATTGTTGATTATCTCCTGTAATGTTACAGCTGCTCCAATGATTATACTGTCTTTATGGAATTCGATTTTTCTGATTTCTCTTAAATCAGATATGTCTATCAGATTTCTGGTTTTCACTCTACCTATTTTCATATCAACCATTAGATCTGTTCCGCCTGCTATTGGTTTTGCATCTCCTAATTCTTTTAGGAGCTTTAGAGCTTCATTCAAGTTCTTTGGTTTATGATAATTTAATTTTGGTATTTGGTAGAATAATGCCATTTATACACCTCCATCTAACGCGGGCCACAGGTATATTGTTTTATCTTCTTTGAATTTCATGTTCAATGCTTCTTGGACTGTGTAAGTTTTCCCATCTATTATTATGTGGTTGAATGGGTGTGGTGATCCATTTTTTGAGAAGAATATCTCATATACTTGTTCCCCATATTTTCTTGATAGATTGTCTAGTATCTCCTTGAATTCTTCTGCTTCAATTGTTAATTCTTCTAATCCAGTTAAACTTCTAAGTGGTCCAAACATTAATCTTAGAGTTATTTTTGGCATATTCTTCCCTCCATGATTTTGAAGTAAACTTTTTCTGGTGTTAATGGTAATTCAAATATTCTCTTGCCAATGGCGTGGGCAACTGCATTAGCTATAGCTGCTGGTGTTGGTATTAGTGCCATTTCTCCAACCCCCTTGGCTCCGAAGGGGCCGTATCTAAACAAATCTTCAACGAATATTGGTTTCTCCACTTTTGGCATATCCATTGCTGTTGGAACAATGTAGTCTGTTAAGTTTGGATTTATTATTGCACCTTTATTATCGAATTCCACTTTTTCCATTAATGCTAATCCTATTCCTTGTGCTATTGCTCCTTCTATCTGTCCTTCTACAGCTTTTGGGTTTATTATTCTTCCACTAGCTATTGCTGGCCACATTCTAGTTACCTTTACTATGCCTGTCTCCATGTCTACTTCTACTTCAGCTATGTTTATTATGTAGCTGTATGCTGGGTATGCGTATCCCTGCCCAATTTCATGGTCGAATTTCCCTTTTGGTAGATAGAAGTATCCAGTTGAGGATAATTCCACTCCTCTATTGAAAGCTTCATTTACGAGATCTTTCCACTTCAAACTCTTCTCTGGATCGTTCTTTGAGTATATTTTCCCATTTTCGAATTTTAATTCTTCTGGATTGCATTGAAGTATTTCTGAGGCTAATGTTGCAAGTCTTTCCCTCACTTTTGCTGCTGCTATGAGTACTCCTATAGCTCCTATACTTGCTCCTCTCGAGGCATGTGTGGCGCCTGTGTCTGGGGCATCTGTTGTTCCGAAATGTATTGTTATGTATTCTAGTGGTATCCCTAAAATTTCACTTACAATTTGTACATGTGCTGTTGTGGGTGTCCCTTGCCCTATTTCAGTTATTCCAGTGTAAACTTCAACTCCACCATCTTTACTAACTTTGACTATGGCGTTAGACCAGTCTGGGACTCCTCTGCTTGTACTTATACCATGCCATCCACAAGCTAACCCTATTCCTTTACGATATCTTCCCTTCTCATTTTCATACATTTTCCTCTTCTTTCTCCAATCTGCCTTTTCTGCAAGCATCATTAATGCTTTTCCCACTCCAACGGATTCATCTAGTAGTTGACCTGTCATTGTTGTCATTCCTGGTTTTAGGATATTCTTTAATCTAACGTCTAATGGGTCCAAGCCTAGTTCCTTGGCTATTTCATCCATTTGTGATTCTACTGCGAATTGTATATCTGGGTTTCCAAATCCTCTGAAAGATCCTTGGTATACCTTGTTTGTGTATACGCAGTATCCATCTACTTTTGCGTTTTCCACGTAGTATGGTCCTGATGCATGCATTGTGGCTCTCCAGAGTATGAATGGTCCTCTATTGGCATAAGCTCCTGCATCCATTATTATCTTTACATCTATTGCCGTTAAGATGCCATTTGCTGTGGCTCCAGATTTATATCTTATTATGCTCTGCTCCCTCTTGCAATGTATTCTGAAGGATTCTTCTCTCGAATATATTAGTAGTACTGGTTTACCAGTTAAGTGGGATGCTAAGGCTGCTTGTGCAGCAACAAGTGGACCTGTATCATCTTTTCCACCAAATCCCCCTCCAATGTATGGCTGTATGATTCTTATTTTGTTTGTTGGTAATCCTAGTATTCTCGCTGTTATTGCTTGTGCTAAATGTGGATATTGTGCGCATGACATCACAGTATATGTACCGCCAATTTCAGGTATTGCCAATGCCCCCTCAGTTTCTAGGTATAAATGTTCTTGATGTTGGGTTTTATATTCGTTCTCCACTATAACGTCTGATTTCTGAAATCCTTTACTCACATCTCCTCTCCTAACTTTTGTTGTGAATGCTATGTTGCTTCCTGTTTCCTCATGTATTAGTATATCTCTACGATTCATGGATTCTAGGGGATCTAATAGTGTTGGTAGCGGGTCATATTCGATGTTTAGTTCAGATGCTGCTATTACTGCTGCTTCGGGGTTTTCAGCCACTATTATTGCTATTGGTTCTCCATGATACCTAACTTTCCCCTCAGCTAGTAATGGTTGATCTGGTAGGGCATATCCAGCTTGATTTTCACCTGGTATATCTTTTGCAGTTATAATTCTCACAACTCCTGGGATTTTTAATGCGTGTTCTAAGTTTATCATCCTTATTTTTGCATGAGCTTCATTGCTCATTACAATTTTTGCGTATAACATTCCTGGGATTGTGTAGTCTTCCATGAATTTAGCTTTCCCAGTAACCTTATCTATGGCATCTACCCTATCTATCGATTTACCTACAATTATGAATTCCTCTGCTTTAAGCCACTTCTCCAATAGTTTTGAAGTTTCACTCACTTATGTATTCCCTCCAGTTATGTTGGGACGTATTTGAAGGCTTCCCTCTCCCTCTCGCCAATTTCTAGTCCCATCTTCCTTCTTATTTCTGAAGCGTAGTGTGAGACTGCGAATGGTGGGCATCCATGTACTATCATAACTCTTTCTCTTAGAGGTCCTTGAGCTAGTATCCAATATATTTCCCTTGCTGTTGTGGAAGCTGCACATTCTCCAAACACTATTATTAGCCCCTTCTCAATAATGCTCTTTAATTCTTCTAATGTTTGTGGTATTGGGGTATTTAATCCAACGTAGAAGAATAACTTTTTATTCATTTCTTTCAATTCTTCAAAGAATCCTGTATCTTTTAGCATGTATAATGTGAATTTTATCCATGCTTTGCATGTTCTGCATGTTGCTCCATCTATTACTATCGTGTTTGGGAAGTGTGGTTCAATTATTTCACAAGTTGCAAATTTGAATCTCCTCTTAACTTTATCTATGGGTTCCCCCAAAACTTCTATTTCTGATGGATCTCCTACACCTAACCCTTGTATATGTGCTATTGCTATTGGTCCGACTTCTAGGTGTGGGTATTCGTATCCAATTATCTTTGCTGCTATAGCATCTGTGGCTACAGGGTCTTCTCCAGCTATTATTAGGTTCATGTCTACTGGGTTTCCATGTATTGGTCCATCTCCCTCCATGCATCTTATTGCATCTATTACGCCTAGAACGTATTTGTCTCTATATGGTTTTATTTCATCTACGAGTTTATACCATAAGTCTGTTCTATGCCATTTAAGTCTATCATTGAATGTGTTTACCATTCCATGCATCAATTTTATGCATCCAGTTATTCCACCCCCCTCCATGCTTGTCTTTAGTACTGGTACTCCTATTATCTTGTCAACTTTCTGCACTATTTCAGCTATTTCAACTTCCTTCAGTATTAGTCCATCTGGAACCTTCACTTTTACGGATTTGAATTCACCATGTTCGTCGAAGGGTACTATTTCAACTCCAATTTCCTTTGCCATGCTCATATAGCCTAAAACTTCCATGACTTGTTTTGTGTCCATCCCCTCTCTCCACCAATGTGTCATGGCTGAGCATGATTCCCCTATTA
>JANZKA010000055.1 GCA_025060975.1 Candidatus Culexarchaeum nevadense | reverse complement strand
TGTTTCCTCAATATTGGTAGGTAACCAGACTCCTTCATACAATCATATAGAGATTTAAACTTCAACTTTAGATCTGGTGTTGGAGATATTATAAATGTTGGAACACCAAACTGCATAGAGAAATCTTCAACATTGAAAAACCTCCTAACAATAGCCTCAATGGAGATCACATCAATCATGGATTCCCCCATAAACCATCACTTACAATCATGAATAGTAAAACCTAAAAATATTTCCATAATAAATTGGTCTTAGGGAATATTTTTGTCTGGAAAAAGGTACACCATAAGGATGGTTGAATTAAAAGATATACCAGTAGTCATGGATATAAATAGGAAGTGTCTACCAGAAAACTATACAGAATCCTTCTTCATACAACACTACAAAAAGTTTCCAAAAGCCTTCCTCGTAGCTGAAGTTGATGGAAAAGTTGTGGGATATATAATGTGTAGAGTGGAACATGGATTTTCAAATTTTAAATTCGCATTAACAAAGAAGGGACATGTAATATCCATAGCAGTACTACCAGAGTATAGGAGGATAGGGATAGGATACAACTTGATGATCAAAGGGATGGAAGCACTAAAAGAATATGGAGCCACAGAAGTATACTTGGAGGTTAGGGTTAGCAACTATCCAGCCATACACTTATACGAGAAACTAAACTATACAATAGTGAATAGGATTCATGGATACTATGCCGATGGAGAAGATGCATACGTAATGGCTAGACAACTATGATAATGAAACCTCCAAAGCCAATTTAACAGCCCTAAGAACTTCATTGAAAGCCATGGATGGAGGAGGCTCACCCCTAACATCACCAACAACCTTACCAGCAGCCTGCTCCATGGTATATGGGATATGCATAAACCCTGCTTTACCATCAACATTAAAGATCCCCATAAAGTGGAGTCCAAGATACATTACACAATTACACAAATATGTCCCAGCACTATTAGATACTGCAGCAGGAATCCCAGATTCAAGAAGACGTTTAACAATAGACTTAATGGGGAGTGTGGAAAAGTATGCTGCAGGCCCCCCTGGAATTATGGGTTCATCCACGGGGCTGAAACCATCATTATCTGGACCAGAATCCATAACGTTCAATGCAACCCTCTCCACACGTATAAATGAAGATCTAGGTGCAAGTCCTAAACTAAGTAAAACCCTAGGCTTAAACCTAGAAATACAATCCTCTAATAAACCTCTAACCCTAGCATATGATACTGGAAGAACTATGCCCACAACATCTTCACCCATAATCTTCGATCCATCCATAAGCTTAGCTATCTCGCCAGATGGATTATAATTCTCTCTACCATAAGGCTCAAATCCAGTTACCAATACAACCATAACCATCAAACCCAAGAATAAATTTGGAGAAGGTAAAATAGAAAAAGGTTTCCATTAGACGATTCCTGCTTCATATGTTAGTCAGCGGATGTGGAGCTTCTATCAGCATAATACTTCTTAACATACTTGGGCTTCATCTTTGAAGCTATATAGTCAAATGCAACTTCTGGATCACTCTTCTCACCACAAGTATAGACATCCAGCGTTGCATACGAATATTCAGTCCAAGTATGTATAGCTATATGGCTCTCCACAACCAAAACTATAACTGAAACCCCACCCTTATCTCCACCAAACTTCCAAGACTTAACATCCCAAACAGTCATATTAGCCATCTTCGCAGCTTCAACAGCCACATCCCTTAAAAACTTCTCATCAGACAACACATTAACATCACATTCATATAGATTACCGTAAACATGCTTCCCAATTATCACCTTAGCCTTTTCCACCATTTCTATATCTTCAGATAACTGCAGTACACATTTAATATTTAAACCTTTTTATTCCACCAATAAGCCATGATAATGGGATGTCCTGCCAAGAACCATCAGGCTTAACTCTCCTAATAGTTAATGGTAGAACCCCACTCTCCAACTCCATTATTGCAATATCTATTGATGAAAACTTCTCACCCTCAACATTTATTAGTATTGGGGCACCCAAAGCAATCTGCAAAGCCCTAGCCCCAACAATCCTAGCCTTCTCATATGAAGTCAACCTAGGTGGACCTATCAATATCTTCGAAGTAGAACTTCGAACATCACTAGAAGAAGAAGGAGAATCGTAAGTAGAAAGCAACGCCACACCACACCCCAAGCAAATCAGAGAATTAAAAGAATTTTGAAGTATATTAATATTTATCTATTTCCTCACATTAAAAATTCAAGCGAAACCAGTGATCTAAATATGAACTTGGAAGATTACAGGGAAATCATGATTTCAACATTAATCTTGATCACAATATCAATAACACTCTTAACCCTTAGAACCCTTGGAAAACCATTATTCGAATCATCCTTCGAAATCCTAGTAATACATACAGCAACAATAACAGCCATAGCATCATACATATACATAGCATTCTCGAAAAAGAGAAAGAAACGAATATAACACCCCGTAACCCATCTAATGATTTGATGATACCAGAACTATACTACACTGGAATAGCACTAATAATACTGGGTATACTCATAATAGTAATTGGAACCATTTTAACAATCCTCAGAGGAGGAGAGGGGGAAGTGAAGGGGGGAGGAGTAGTGCTAATAGGCCCCATCCCAATAATAATTGGAACAAGTAGCAAAATAGTTAAGGCAATAACGATACTTACAATCATAATAATGATATTCATAATAACACTCATGATACTATGGGTGAAATTATGGTGAGATGCGATATATGTGGAATTAGAGATGCAAGATATATTTGCAGTAAATGTGAAAGGAGAGTATGCGAAAAATGCTTCAATACACAATTCTGGATATGCAGCAAATGTGAAAGCCAAAATTACCCCACATATACTGAAGGATGGAAAACGGTTGATACCATAATGAAAACCTTCACCATAGGATTCATAATAATCATTATTGGAATGATACTGATAATGTTATCACAAATAATAGTTGGAGGAGCTTTTGGGGGGATAATAATATTCCCATTCATACCAATAATATTCTTCCAGAATTTAGAGGGGGCATCTGCCATCCTATTCACATTACTAATGATGATAGCCATGATAATTCTAATCGCACTATGGGTTTACTTTACCAGGAAAATATTCGCTTAATAGAAATCTACCTATAATACAAGTAGATTCTATGACTACTCCACCCATCATTTACAACTTCAATTTTAACAGGCTTCCAACCTGGAATTTCAAAATCATGTGAAACAACTCTAGCTCCAGGTTTAAGTTCCCTCTCAAGTTTAGGTCTTAAACGCTCATTAACACTTGTCAACAAATATAATGTAACGACATCAGCATCACCTATATCAACCTCAAAGAAGTTTCCATGAATAATCCTAACTCTACCTTGAAGATTCTCAGCAATAATTCTATCCTCAATCTGTTTAACAAGTTGAGGTCTAATCTCTATCCCCACAGCTCTAGCCTTAAACTCCTTAGCAGCAATAAAAAGTATCCTCCCATCACCCGCACCAAGATCATAAACAAGCTCATCAGGCTTAACATTACATAATTGAAGCATCCT
Source organism: Candidatus Culexarchaeum nevadense (assembly GCA_025060975.1). GTDB lineage: Archaea > Thermoproteota > Methanomethylicia > Culexarchaeales > Culexarchaeaceae > Culexarchaeum > Culexarchaeum nevadense. Next base: position 3,397 of record JANZKA010000055.1, on the reverse strand, counting down.
CCTAACCACATTCTCAGGAGTTGAAACGAAGGGGACATCATAATGATAGTACGTTCAAATCACCAAAACAAAAGTAAAGAAAATGTGGGATATAAAGATAATCACAACATGAAATCATGCCAAACCCTTAAATGTAGATTATCTAAAATGATTTAATGAGCAAACTAATGGTTAAAAGGAGAGATTTAATAGAAAAATTAGAGCGAATAGAATACTTATTGGAATACTTATCAAGAGAAATTGAAACCATAAAAAGGGTACTGGGAATTGGTGGAGGAGTATTCACATTACTTGAAAGTGGAATAGAAACATACAAAGCTGCAACATCAGAATATAAGAGGATAATAAGCTTCGAGAATACGATTAGAAGCATGAAAATGGACAGTATATCAAAGGAAATATTGAGAATTCTAGCCTACATGGGCCCAATGAATATAACACAAATAACAATGGAACTGAAGAAGAGGAGGGGGAAAGCCTCAAGACTCACAACCACCCAAAAACTTAAAAAACTTGTGAATATGGGAATCGTAATCGAAGAACTTAGAGGTAGAGAGAAGATATACCACTACAAAGCAAACACACAACATGAAGATAAACTTAGAAAACATTGAACCAATCAAACCATAAAAAAGTTCAATAATCCACTAGAAAACGATCAATTCAAAATAAAAAACTTAATCACATTAAACATTGAAAAATGTATTTGGAGGTGAAATACTTGACTAAAAGGGAAAGGGAATTTGAAGATGTAGCTGAATTAAGGGAAGTTTTAAACGTTATATCAGAATTCATAGAGAAACTCCCAAAAATATTAAATGAATTAATATCAGCATTATACGCAGCAGACATGGGTGAAAAACTTGGAAAGAACATTGGAGAATACTATAAGAAGTTGAAGGAAAGCGGAATACCAGATGAAGTAGCAATAAAACTCACAGAAGCATATGCCAAAGAAGCTCAAACACCAATGAAAATGCTTGGAGAACTAATATCAAGATTCGGTAGAGGAAGAGATTGGATACGAGAACTAGAAGAAGTAAAGGAGAAAAAGAGGAAGACAGAGGAAACTGAGAAGAGTTAACGTGAAGAATTTATGAGAAAACTCCTAACAATAATGAGAATTGCATCAATACTAACATACATGATAATAAGGCTAGCATTAAACTCCACAATAATATTTATGGAACTCTATGAAGCAAAACTGAAAATAAAATTTAAAACAAGAATATATGAGTGGAAGTTAAGTAGAAAACTTGAAGAATACGGGATTCCAAGAGAAGTTTCAAAGAGGATTTCAAAAAACATTTACAAAAGAGAAGTGGAAGCATTAAACAATCTACTGAGTTTAAAAGGGATTATGGAGATAATGCGTAAACAAACACATATATAGGAGGGTTGATACTATTAGTGAGTTGAGGAAAAGAGAATGTATAGAGGAAAACCCGCAATAATACAGAACATAGAATCCTGGGTTGATGCACAAAAGAAGTTCCTAGAATACGTGAAGAAGAGTGAAAAGGAACTTGAGAATGCAGATAGACTATCACTAGTAATAGCCTCCAGAGCAGCATGTGCACAAATCTCTAGAACAATAAAGGGGTTTGATGCATGGCTTCAAAATCCACTAATAATAGGGCTAATGCCACCAGAAATGATAAAAGAAGTTCAAGAAAGACTTTGGGCAATAATGAAAGAATTAACAGAATTCGACATACAACACACAGAAAAGTATGGGGAACACTTAAAGAAGGTTTTGGAGCAAGGTAAAATCATACCACCAGTACCCCTAGAAGAAGGGGAGGAAGAAGAACAGAGACAGAGATTAACATACATGAGGTAAATAGCTAATTCTCCCTAGAAATCCTGATTTCACCACTAGAAATAGTGATGGTCAAGACATCACCCAACTCAGGTTTAGGTTCAAGTCTATCCCACTCATCCTCAGTAAGCCATACAGTTAGACGTGGAAGCTGAAATGATGTTGAAAGTGGAATTGGCATCATCCTTAAAACTTGCTGCATAATGGGAAGGACATCTCTAGCTAGATCAGAATTCTGAGAAGAATAGAATACTGGTGGAGGCGACTCTTGCTCCTCCACTAAATCAATCCTAAACATTTTTTCACCATTAGGTGCTCTAACAACATTCTTCCCAGCCACAGAAGCCTTAAACTTTACTTCCAAAACTTAACCCTCCAAAACCATATAATGTGATGCAAGTATATAAGTGGTTTGCTAAATAGACTATGGAAAATTTAATATACATTACTAAAAACGTTTAAATGAAGCAAAAGGGGGGCATGGTGATGGCGGATGGTTAAATTGAACCAGATACTGGATAAAAGGGAACTTGCACCCAGAATAAAGGAGATAGTGGTTTACAATCCAAAGATAGCCTCAAAGGTTAAAGCTGGACAATTCATAGTGGTAAGAGTATGCGAAGAGGGGGAGAGGATACCACTAACAGTGGCAGACTGGGATAGGGAGAAGGGGACGATAACAATAGTATTCCAAGAAGTGGGAGTCTCAACATATAAGCTTGGAAAACTTGAAGATGGAGATGTAATAACAGATATGGTTGGACCTCTTGGAAATCCATCTGAAATAGGCCTATTCGGAACAGTAGTATGTGTAGGTGGAGGTGTAAGAATACCAGCAATATACCCAATAACCAGAGAATTGAAGAAAGCTGGAAACAAAGTTATATCAATAATAGGTGCTAGAAGCAAAGAGTCACTGATATATGAAGAAGAGATGATGAAGGTAAGTGATGAACTGAGGATAACAACAGATGATGGTTCAAAGGGGAGGAAGGGGTTCGTATCAGATGAACTTAGAGATCTACTACAAAGTGGATTAAAAGTGAATAGAGTTATAACCGTTGGACCCGCAATAATGATGAAGGTATGTGCAGAAATAACAAGACCATACAATATAAAGACAATTGCAAGTTTAAACCCAATAATGGTATGTGGAATGGGCATGTGTGGAGCATGTAGAGTGGAAGTAGCTGGGAAAACTAGATTCGTATGCTTCGAAGGCCCAGAATTCGATGCACATGAAGTAAACTTCGACGTACTATTAATGAGGTTAAATGCATATAAAGCTGAAGAACAAGTAGCATTAAAGAAGTTCCTTGAAGAGGGGGTGAGGAGTCATGCCAATCAAAAAGAGAGTTGAAATGAGAAAACTTCCAGTAGAAGAAAGGATTAAAAGCTTCAATGAAGTGGCACTTGGATTAACAGAAGAAGAAGCCATTGAAGAAGCTAAGAGATGCCTACAATGCCCAAATCATCCATGCATAGAAGGTTGCCCAGTAGGCACAAATATACCAGCATTTATAAAGAAGATAGCTGAAAGAGACTTCCTATCAGCATATAGGATAATAAAGGAGA
>JANZKA010000054.1 GCA_025060975.1 Candidatus Culexarchaeum nevadense | reverse complement strand
ACCTTTGATAATGTAATATATCCATCAAGAATTTCTTGATCACTAACTTTAACTGCAATTCCTCCCACACTACGTAAAGCTTTTAGAATCATATCCCCCTTTGGTGGGTTTGAAACTCTGAGTCCACCTGCAATAGTTTCCCCCTCCACCACAGGCTCTACATGTTCAGAACCTCTCTCAAAAGCATTTACTATTGGTGCACAAGCTTCAGATTGAACTATATGGATTTTAGGGATACATTTAATTATTTCAGCTTTCAATGCATCTATGAATCCTAGATATGAACCAAGCATTAAGCTACCTCCACCAACAGGGAATACTATGTGTTCTGGAAGTTTACCATCAAGTTGCTCAATGATTTCAAAAGCGAAACTCCTAAAACCATCAAGGAAGTAGGGGCTCCAATTATGTGAAGCATAATAGAACAGCCCCTTAGAGGAGTCTCTAAGTATGGCTTTCGAAGTTTCACTCCTATCCCCAGGAACTTTAACAACCCTTGCACCATACATGGATATCTGTGCAATCTTGTCTATGGGTGTATGTTGAGGGACATAGATTATGCATTCCAATCCAGCTTTAGCTGAGTAAGCTGCTATGGATGCTCCAGCATTCCCTGAAGAGTCATCTGCAATCTTCTTGATTCTAAGCCATTTAAGCATTGAGATCATTAGGCTACTCCCCCTATCCTTAAGTGAACCTGTTGGATTCATGTATTCAAGTTTCAAGTAAACCCGCTTAATTCCAAGCTTCTTAGCAATCCCATTAGCTTCAATTATTGGTGTTCCCCCCTCACCTAAACTCACAATAAATTCATCTGGAATTCTGGGGAAAAGCTTCCTATAACGCCACAATCCATATCCACAAATCCCCTTAAACCCCTCCAAAATATGAGCATCCGTATACTCTAGGGTTATTGGGGAGCCACATAAACTACATTTAATGGCAGTTAAATCCTCAATAACCCCTCCACAACCAAAACACTTTAAACTGAAACCCAAATCAGCCAATCCAAGGAACACCAAACATAAATTTATTTAGATTAGGATTTAAGGGTTAAGCTGGAGCTACTTGCACCAGAACTCCTCTCCAAAACCTTCTTCTCAATAATGCCATTCTCCCTCATATACCTCTTAAGCCTCCTAAGATAATGCTCATAACTCATCTTAATTCCACGGTCAGTTACAAGCCATCTCCAAACAGCCTTCTTAGTCCAACCTTGCTCAATCCTCCTAACAATCTCCCTCATGGGAAGTTGGACTTCAGGTCTCCCCTTACGTTTCCCAGCTTCCCAAGCAGCAATTTGCCTCTCTCTAATACGTCTACGCTCAAACTCAGCCACCCAACTCAAAATGCTAAGGATTAATTTACGGATATTCAAATCAAGGGTTTGAAGCCACTCCTCCTTCACACTTAAAACCCTAACCCCCCTCTCCTCTAAACCAAGAATAGTATTCACAGTATCCCTCATATCACGACCAATACGGTCCACAGCAAAAACTATGAGGGCATCAGGGTTAAGCAGATTAAGCTCACTAAGCAGTTGACTGGCAGCAGGCCGGTCGCGGAAAGGCTTACCACCACTAACCCCCCTATCAATGTAAACCTTCAAAACCCTAACACCCAATCTAGATGCAAACCCCTCCACAGCCCTCAACTGAACATCTTCATCCTGCTCCCTACTGCTAACACGAACATAAACCACAGCACTAGAAACACTAGACATCAAAGAAACCTATAAGCGATACAATCATATAACAATTTCCAAAAAGGGTTAAGCTTCAATAGGGAAAGCATCAAACATGGAGGGTGTTGGGAAAGGCAATAATAACATTAACAATAATTCATGAATTCAAGTTAGACGTCGAAAGCTTTTTATTTAAAATGTGTTACCTTCCTTCTAGAAAAGTAATACGTGATTTTATGGTGAGTCAAGCTTTATTGGAAAAAGCTAAGGAATTTCATGGTCATATCTGCCCATTCGTAGTTTTAGGTTTAAGAGCATCTGAAATAGCTTTGAAGAAGCTTGGGTTAACTAAGGCTGGTGAAAGGGAAACTGTTGGTGAAGAGATTCTCGCTATAGTTGAATGTAACAACTGCTTTACTGATGGAGTACAAGTAGCTACAGGCTGTACTCTTGGAAATAACAGTCTAATATACCTTGATACAGGGAAGAATGCTGTAACCATAGTTAGGAGGAGGGATTGGAGGGGGATTAGAGTTTACATTGACTCTGAAAAGCTCAGAGAGAAATACTTCAAGAAAGAAGCCATGAAACTCTTTGAGAAGGTTGTTGTTAAGAGGGAGGGGGCCGCTGAAGATCATGAAAAACTTAGCAATTTATGGGCTGAGATAGGACGTGAAATGATGAATATCCCTGAAAGTGAATTTAAGATTGAAGAAGTAAAAGTGAAAGAGATTGAGAGAGCACCAATCTTTGAAAGTGTTAGGTGTGGGATGTGCAGTGAACTTGTAATGAAAACTAGAATTGAATATGTTGGAGGGAAAGCAGTTTGCTTAGCATGTCTAGGTAAGTCTAATGCTGTTATAGGGAGAGGGATTGTATTAAACTTCGAATACCCCATTGTAAAGAAGGAGAATTGAAAAGTAAACGTTTAGCAATTGTTCAAAATACCCTCTAACCACTATAACCATTGCTACTACAATATCAATTTAAACTCTATAATTGTTTATTTTTATGTTTTTATTTATCTTAGAACTTCTTTCTGTCCGGTTGCAATGTAGATTATTGATTCACAGATGTATGCTGCATGATCTGCTATTCTTTCAAGGTATCTGGTTATTAAGATGCTTGAAATTGTGCATTTTGTTGTGGTTTCACTTTTGATTAGTTTGTCTAGGAATTCGAGGTGCATTTTGTCCACTTCATTCTCTTTTTCAGATATGTTTCTGGCGAGTTGGGCGTCATTGTTTTTGAGGGCTTCGATGCTTAATTTAATCATGTCCAACACTTTTTCACCCATCTCTTTGACGTATGTTTTTATCCATTCTTCACAGTCTTTTAATCCTTCTAGTCTTTTGTTTGTGAAGGATATGTCGAGGGCGTATCTTCCGAATCTAGTGAAATCGTAAGCTATTTTCATGTAGGATTTTATTCTCCTCAGGTCTGAGGCTACTGGTTGATATCTTACTATTAGTTCGAAGGCTCTATCTTCCACGTAGTCTGTCATAGTTAAGAGGTAGTCTGATATTTCTCGGATTTCATTGTAGACTTCTCTTCCATCTAGGCATTCTAGGAGGGCTTTTGAAACAGTATTGTAGGCTATTTCACCCATCCTGTTTAGAGTGGATAGAAGTCCTTCAAGACTTGAATCAATAATTCTGCTCATCACCATTCACCTCAACCAAACTTTCCAGTTAAGTATTTCTCTGTTAACTCTTTTTGGGGGTTTTCAAATATCTGCCTTGTTGGACCATACTCTATTAATTCGCCGAGGTATAGGAAGGCTGTGAAATCTGAGACTCTTGCTGCTTGTTGTATATTGTGGGTTACAATTATTATCGTGTAATCTCTAGCTAGTTTCCTTATTAGTTCTTCTATTTTTGCTGTTGATATTGGGTCAAGGGCTGAGCATGGTTCATCCATTAAAAGAACTTCAGGTTCAACGGCTAATGCTCGTGCAATGCAAAGTCTCTGTTGTTGTCCACCAGATAAACTTGCTCCAGATTTATTCAATTCATCTTTAACCTCATCCCAAAGGTTAACTAGCTCTAGACTTCTCTTGACAGCGGCATCTAGAACCTTCTTATCTCTGATGCCATTCAATTTTAATCCTATAGCCACATTATCATATATGGACATCATGGGGAATGGGTTTGGCTTCTGAAAAACCATACCTATCTTCCTCCTCACCATAACAGGGTCAACATCATCATAGATGTTCACTCCATTGAATATAACCTTTCCAGAAACCCGTGCTCCAGGGATTAATTCATGCATTCTATTAAGGCAACGGAGGAGTGTGGTTTTACCACATCCTGATGGGCCTATGATGGCTGTTACAGTGTTCTCCTCAATTTTCATGTTAATATTCTTTAAAACATGTTTATGTTCAAACCATGCATTTAGGTTTTGGATGTCAAATTTGACCATCAATATCAACCTCTTGTGAGCATGGTTCTCGCTAATACACTTATTATTAAAACCATTATTATAAGTATGAGTGCAGATCCCCAGGCGAGGGTTACCCAATTTTGGAAGGGGGACATGGCGAATATGAAGACGTTTAAAGCTAGATTTGCAACTGGACGGTTTAACCCTGCGAACCACCATCTCCAGAAACCCATACTGACAAGTACAGGGGCAGATTCACCTGCAATCCTCGCAATGGAGAGCAGTATTCCAGTAATAATAGCCTTCCTTGCACTACTAAGTGCAATATAAATTGTAACCTTCCATCTTGGGATTCCTAAGGCAATGGCTGCTTCACGGATGCTCATAGGAACAAGTTTTAATGCTTCTTCAGTAGTTCTAGTCATTATGGGGATCATGATCACAGCTAATGCAAAGGCTGCTGCTGTTACTGAGAAACCAATGGAACGTGTAATTAGGGTGTAGGCGAAAACCCCTATAACAATTGATGGAACTCCATTTAAAACGTCGTGGAGAAATCTAATAATCATGGAAAGTTTGGATTCACTATACTCGCTTAAAAATATGCCAGACATCAATCCTACTGGGACGCCTATGAGTGAAGCTAAACCAATAGTTATTAATGTCCCTTGTATTGCATTTGCAACTCCTCCCCCAACTTCACCCACTGTGGGTGTGGGTTTAATGAAGAAATCCACGTTAATTGCAGAAACCCCCCTCACAAATACCTCATAAATTATGCTTAAAAGTGGGATTAAAGCTAATATGAGGGCTAGGTAAACAAGGAATTGCATGAAGCGATCCTTAATAACCTTAATAAATCTAAATTTATGATAATTCATATTTCTACTCCCTCACAATCCCCCTTACCAATCTCATAGCTCTCCAAACAATCAGTCTAGCGAGAACATTGATTAGTAGAGTTACAATTAGCAAGATTAGCCCAACATTTATTAGTGCGCTTACGTAGAGGTCGTAGGTTGCTTCTAAAAGCTCATTAGCTATTATTGCAGCCATAGTATACCAAGCATCGAAAAGTGAAGATGGCCAAACCTGGAATTTGTTCCCAATAACCATTGTTATCGCCACAGTTTCCCCAACAGCACGTCCCAAACCAAGAATAGCTGCACCTATAACTCCAGAACGGGCATAGCTAACCACAATTTTCGTTGTCTCCCACTTAGTTGCACCCAAAGCTATTATAGCTTCCCGCTGAGAATTCGGCACAGCTGAGAAGAGATCACGCATAACAGCAGAAATTGTTGGAATTATCATTATAGCTAAAACTATTCCACCAGTTAAGACTCCACCACCATAAATAGGGCCGGAGAATAGGGGGATAAAGCCGAAAGCCGCTTGCAAATATGGGTATACATGGTCACGGAGGAATGGGATAAGCACAAACATCCCCCAAAGCCCATAAACAACACTTGGAACAGCTGCTAAAAGCTCAACCAGAAAGGATATTGTAAACCCAAATCTTCTGGGTAGATACTCTGAGAGAGCTAAACCAACCCCCAGACTTATAGGTACACCTATCAAGAGGGCTATGGCTGATGTAACCAATGTACCAAGTATTAAGGGTAAAGCTCCAAAAACCTTGGAGATAGCTGGATCCCATGTGGTGCCCACAATAAACTTTAAACCAAAAGTTTGTATGGAAAGCCAAGAGCCCTCAACAAGCATATATATCATTAAACCTAAAAGTAGGAAGATGCTTGAAGCAAATAAGATACTTATAAACTTGAAAAGATTATCTCCTTTTAGATGATTTTTAAATTGTGAAGAGAATTTCAAATTTAAAGAATTAAAAAATAGAGGTATTTTCTTAGGTATTTTCATTTTCATCCCCCGTACAATTGCTTTCCATTGAAGGTTATCATTCGGATTGTTTCTTCATTGTATGCTACAACGTTTTGGGGTAGAGGAACATAGTATAAGTCGGCTGCATATCTTTGTCCATCATGTATAGCCCACCAGAGGAAATACACTAAAGCTCTCGCTGTAGCTTCATCCATATTGGGCAAAACATTCAACTCCTTGTATATTATGATGTAGGAGAAGCTTACTATTGGATAAGCCCCATATGCCCGTGTATTATTTGCTAAACTATCAACTATTGAAACCTTTGACCAGCTTGCATTCCCCCTTGGAAGGGTTATAGCAGCATATTCCGCTGCTTTTGCAAAGGATTCTATGCTTGGCTCAATGAATTCTCCAGCTGCATTCTGAATATATCCATAAGGCAAATTATTCTTCATTGCATATGTGAATTCAACATAGCCAATAGAGTATGGTGTTTGCTGTACGAGAGCTGCAACACCATCATTCCCCTTCCCCCCAAGACCTTTAGGCCAATTAACAGATGTCCCTCTACCAACACGCTCCCTCCATTCCGGACTAATATTTGATAAGTAGCTAGTCCAAATATAGGTGGTGCCACTCCCATCAGATCTACGCACAACAACAATGTCTTTGTCCGGAAGAGTTACACCTGGATTTAATGCAACAATTTTTGGATCATCCCACTTTGTGATCTTCCCTAGATATATGTCTGCAAGAACTTCCCCAGTGAATTTAAGCCCTTTAGGTACTCCTGGAATATTGTATATTACAACGACCCCTCCAATGGTTATGGGTATGTGTAGCGTGTTAGGAGCTTTTGAAGCTTGAGCCTCAGTTAATGGAGCATCGCTGGCTGCAAAATGCACAGTTTTTTCAGTATGTTGCTGTATCCCCCCACCACTTCCAATCCCTTGATAGTTAACTTGAACATTGGGTTTAATCTTATGGTATTCCGCTGCCCATTTATCAATTAATGGAAATGGGAATGTTGCACCAGCACCATTCAAAGTCACTGTAGGCTCACTTGATGTCAACAAGTATTGATGTGTAAATATGCTTATGACGGCTATGGCAAATATTATTGCTGGAACGGCAATTTTGTACGTAATCTTCATAGATTCTCCCTGCTGCTATTTAGATTAGAAAGGCTTATATATTTTTCCCGAATAGAAAATATAGATGGAAAAAATCTATATAGATGGTGA
>JANZKA010000053.1 GCA_025060975.1 Candidatus Culexarchaeum nevadense | reverse complement strand
TGGTAGAAAGTACATCATATCAATGTTTATAAGTTTGAAATCAACTTTCAAAGCATTTTCAATAGCCTTAACATTATCATTGGAATTATGAATTCTACCAAGCATTTTAAGATTGGAATCATTAAAAGATTGAACACCAATACTCAATTTATTAACTCCAGCATCACGCAATTTGAAAAGGTAATCTTCATTTATATCATTTGGATTAGCTTCAATACCATAATCGAAATCACTTTTCAAATCAAAGAATTCACTTAAACAATTCAATATCTCCCTATACTGTGATGGGCTAAGTAAACTTGGAGTTCCACCGCCAACATGTATATCAGATATGCTAATCCCTCTGTCTTTAAGTAGTTTACCGTAAAGTGTTATCTCCATTTTAATAGCTTCAACATACTTTTCCACAAGACTTCCATCATATAGATACCTCACATATGGACATGCTGGACATAAACTCCTACAGAATGGGAAATGTATGTAGACACTTATATCACCATTTTCAGGCAATGTTTCCAAAATACATTTACCAATAGTTTTTTGATCTTCAAATTTGAAATTGGCTTTGAAAGCTTTCCTTATAATATACCCCCTGAAGCCAAAAGCATTCTTATCTAGAATCAAATGTAACACCGAAAACATATATTGTAACACTATTTATAACCTTAACTAAAGACTATAAGCTTAAAATGTTACCCCCTCTGGAAGCCAATACCCCTACACCTTATTGTTACCGGCTCCCCCTCAATAACTTCAAAGGATACTTCTGGTAGGAATTTCTTACTTAACTCTATGCATGTAAGAGTATGCATACTTAGATTGCTTGTCTTTATTACTGATTCCCCATCAGCAAGTAACATGTAGACTATTAATTGATCTGCTGCATGGGAATCAACAGTTCCTCCCCCCTTAATTTCAGCTAAAAGTTTCATCGCGGCTTCTTCACCAACTTTTTCAGCTGGCTTCCCTATTTCACCTAAACTGTCAGAGCCAATGATACATCCAGTGGATGTTTCAGCCCATAAAACTATTCCACATCCAGGACTTAAAGCACATTTCGGATGATTTGGTTGCAATACTTCCAATTCTATGTGTACATCGAATCCATGTGATCTAAGGATTTTTGATGCAGAATTAGCCATTCTATTTGCAATATGTTCTGGAAGTCTAGAGCTATATGATATCCCCCTAATCACCTTAATTGAACCTTGATCTTCAAGTTTTATTGGCTTTAAACTCATCACTGGCTCCATGTAGGCTCTAACTATACCTCCACCCTTGGGATAGAATCCTCTTCTCAAAACTTGGATATTGAAATTGTATCCAGCTTTAGATAGTATTGGCTTCAATACGTTTATTATATAGTCTACTGGTGGTGCAAGTGGATTATCAGTTCCACCAGTAATCTCCACGTTAACTCTAGATTTAGCGAACATTGCTGCTGGTAGGAGGCTTTGAAGTACAAGTGTAGTTGAACCTGCAGTGCCAATATCAAATCTATAACTTCCACCACCAATAATTTTAGGGTTAAACTTTATCTCCATAGAACCAAGCTTCAAACCTTCAACATCAGCATTCACCAAGCTTGCCACAGCTTTAATTGCAGTTATATGTTGAGCTTTTAAACCTGGATCACTCCTCTTAGCCCTTATATTGAAAACTCTAACTGGAACTCCTAAAACTGCTGATAAAGCTACAGACATTCTAAGTATCTGTCCACCACCTTCAAGCATGCTACCATCAACTTCAATCATACCATCCACCAAGCTACAATCCAAATTTAATTAAAGAGTTCCTTCAAAAGAATATTTCCCACATCAATTTAAGATTTAATATTAAACTCCTATACTCCTCAGTATATCTTCAACAATCTCCATAGTTCCAATACAATTGAGAGAACTACAAATGTAAATCTTATCATAATTGATTAATTTGATGGCATTATCAATCTGATCTTTTGAAGCTAAATCCATTTTCGTCAACCCAATCACCAATATTCTATCAGCAAAGAATTCTCTAACACTCTTGAAAACATTCAATTGATATTCTAGGGTGTATCCACAAGTTTCAGTTGGATCTATTAGGAATACTATTCCACCTTTAAGATTCTTTAAAGCAGCCACAGCTTGCAATTCAATCTTATTCCTTTCATTTAGAGGTCTATCAAGTAATCCTGGGGTATCAACTATCTGAGCTCTAACACCATATGGACCCATAATATGACCTACACTAACATTCTTAGTTGTAAATGGGTATTCAGCTATTTCAGGTTCAGCTGTAGATACACATTTAACGAAGGAAGATTTCCCAACATTTGGTGCACCACAAACCACTATTATTGGGATATTGAAATCTATTGATGGAAGTCTCCTAAGCTTAATTAGATTGCTTAGGAATTTAAGATCTTCCTCAATATCATCAATTATAGATGAAACTCTACCATAAAATGCTCTACGAAGCTTAGCAGCTTCACGGGGATTCTTAACACCCCTAATTTCACGTATATACTTCTTAGATAACTTCATTATCATAGATGAAGCCCATGAAACATTCCTTAAAGATTTAACATATGAATCCCTATCAAACATTACACAGAATAAATCCCTATAAAATGGATGTATGGAATTTATGTTAGGCATACCGTTAACAATTGATTTCAATCTATCTGAAATTATTGATGAAACTGTTTTTATACGCTTAATCTCCCTAAGTTTAGCCATCAATAATGGATCTCTATTACTTGGAAGCTCAATAGATATCTTTGAAGCTCTACCAAAAGCCATGTCAATAAGTTGCTGGGAAGTTGGAACTCCTGGAATATTGCTGAATGGATTGAAACCCACCATAAAATTCAATTATTAAGGTGGAGCTAAACATTAAAAGCTTTATCAAATACTTCTTTAAATGTATTGTAAGCTTCAGATCCATATAAGCATACAATAATTTTCTTCAAAGATTTTAAGTGTGGAATTTCTCTACGGAAAACTTCAACCATAACCTTAGCCACAAAATCATATGGATAACCATAAGCTCCAGTACTAATAGCTGGGAAAGCTATACTCTTCAAATTAAGTTCATCAGCCTTCTTGAGAGCATTAGTTATAGCTTCATCAAGTTTAGATGGTGGATCAATATTCCATCTCGGACCAACAACATGAATAACATATTTTGCTTTAAGAGAACCTGCACTTGTAACTGCAACGCCACCAACAGGTAGAGGGCCATGCTCCTTCACATACCTCCTACTCTCCTCCTGAATTATATCTCCACCTCTACGGACAATAGCTTTAGCAACACCCCCACCATGCTCAAGATATGGATTTGCAGCATTAACTATGGCATCAACTTCAATGAGAGTTATATCACCCTCCACAAGCTCCAAATCAACAGAATCAAATCTGAAAATCGAAGCCATACATGCACTCCCCACTCAAATTATCCCAATACTCTTATGATATTAAGGATACTTAAACTAGATGTTCATTAACATTCTAACTCTTTCATCAATTCCATGTATGAAATCCATGAATTTGGATTTCTCAATTCTTGCACCAGCAGCATCCCTATGGCCTCCACCAACCCCTCCCAAACTTTCAGCCACCATTGATACAATATCATTTAGATTCCTTAAGCCAATGGATCTAATGCTCATATCAATGTACCCCCCTCTACTTTCACCAGCAATGCCAACTATGGTTCCACCATAAACTCTAGCGTAAATTGCTGATTTACCTAAAGACCATGGTACATCTAGCACATAGGATACGCAACCATAAACTTTAACGTTCCTCTTAACGTAAAGCCTCATCTCATCACTTCTACTAGCTTCGTTCAAAGCATATTTAACCAATTCATCATTCAAACTAGGTTTAATGTTATTGGATAGTTTTGAGGCTAGAGCTCTCTTGAAATCATAATTCCTCTTACCAGCACCCTCAATCCCCTCAATTAAGACTCCAGCATCAAGGTATAATTCCCTCTTATCCCAACAATTCAAAACAGTCTTTGAAAATTCGGTGTCATCACGATAATCTCCAATACAACCATAAAGCATAACTCTACCCATATCATGATGGATTTCACCAATAAAGTATCTAAAGACAAGTTCAGATGTACATGCATACTCATCTCTGAAAATCACGTTAACTGGAATATTCATCTCACTTAAATTGGGTGGCAGTGGATGATGATCAAAATACATAACCATATTACCAGCAGAAATCCTCTTAAGTTCATCACAAATTTCATCTTTAAATCTAGAAGTTATAGCAATATCAACTATAATCAAATCCTCACAGGAAATACCCTTCAAATCATTTAATAAACCAGCAGGACTTGTGAAAAATAGCTTTGCATCTCTAAATTTATGTAAAACTATTGCAGCTGAACATATACCATCACAATCTCCATGAGCAAAAATGATCATAAAGCCATCGTAAAACAATAAATTAAAGTTTAGTAAATAAACATAATGTGGAATTATGGGAAAGGCAAAGTTGATAATTGAATTTGAAGGTTTAGGTTGCGTTGAAGGTGAATTGTATAGTGATTTAAACCCAAAAACCTTTGAAGCATTAATTAAAAGCTTACCAATAGAATCTACTGTTGAAACTTGGGGTAAGGAGGTATACTTCGAAATACCAGTATCCATTGAGAGGGAGAATGCTAAAAGGGAAGTGTCCATTGGAGATATAGCATATTGGCCTGATGGAAAATGTCTATGCATATTCTTCGGACCAACACCAATAAGTATTGGTGAAAACCCGGTAGCAGCAAGTCCAGTGAATGTTGTTGGTAAAGTTACAAGTGGATTAGAGATTTTAAGTAGAGTGGGGGATGGTGTTAGAGTTAAGGTGAAACTAGCTTAAAAACAATGCTAGGGATATTATTAAATGTAGAAGTATGGTAGATGGAATATTTTAGTGCCATAAACTTCTTCAGATTTAAATGATCCATCTGTGAAGATTATAGCATTCCTAGGCTTGTAAGATTTTATGAAACTAATCAAACTCTTCCCAATAGATCCACCACTTTTAACTTCAACTGGAATTACTTCATCACCAACTTTGATTATGAAATCAACTTCAGCTTTACCAGTAGTCCTCCAATAATAGACTTCAAAACCAAAACTTCTTAACTCATTTAAAATGAAGTTTTCCATTAGGAATCCCTTATCAGTTCTATTGCTTAATGGAAGGAAGTTGTTTATTATGGAGTTTCTAAACCCAGTATCAATGAAATAAATCTTTTTAGCCTTCTTAAGTTCGGTAACTAGATTCTTGTGGAATGGAGGTATAAGGGATACGATGTATGTGTTGATCAGTATTGATAAGTAATTTTCAAGGGTTCTGTAATCCACATGAAATTCCCTCATAATAGAAGAGTATTCAAAAATTGAACCTATGGATAGGGCAATATACCTAATTATATTTCTAAATTTCTCAAGCTCCCTAACATTTAGGAAGAAGAATACATCCTTCTCAATATACAATCTAACTAGATTCTTGAGTAATTCAATTTTAAAATAATGATCATCCTCCTTAACTATTGCTGGGAATCCACCGAAGAGAATGTATTCTTCAAGTAGAGTATTGAATTCACGTTGAAAAACTGGTTTAGATTCTATTGGTTCACCTTCAAGGATTAAACGTTCAATTTGACGTTTATAATCAGTAAAGATTTTATGGAGATCTCCAGCCTTCCATATTAGAAATTCCTCAAAATTTAGGGGTAGCAATTCAAAATATATTGCTCTACCAACTAGGTATTTCCCAACTTCAACCTTAATATCAAAAGACCCTGAACCAGTAACTATAAACTTCAATTTGTCGGAGAAGTTATCAAAGAGGAATTTCAAAAGCTTACCAACATTACTGCAATACTGAGCCTCATCAATAAATAATGTATTCCTTTCACCTCGAATAAACCTCTTGGCAAATAATTCTGGATTATCCTCAAAGGATCTTAGGATATTCTCATCTTCAAAAGTTATGTATTCACCACCAAACTTATCCTTCAAATGTAACAGCAGAGTTGTTTTCCCACTCTGCCTAGGACCCTTAATCAATATAGCTTCTCTCCTATTAATCCACTTATCCAATTTTTCCTCTATTTTTCTTGGATAATACTCCACAAAAAATTCTATAAATCATAGACTAATAAAGATAACTATCAATGTAAATGCATTTTCTTCAAAATCTCCATAATATCATTTTCATTTAAATCTCTCCAAAACTTATATGCATCAGCAACTGCAAACCATATGTCATCCCTCAAGTTTAAGCATAAAATTAAATCGACATATTGGGATAACAGTTTCACGGACCTCATAGAGCCAGTTGGAACTGCAATGAAAATCTTCCCAGCACCTCTCTTTCTACAGAATTTAATTGCAGCATTCATGGTGTATCCAGCTGCAATTCCATCGTCAACTATAATCACGGATTTACCATCTAAATGTGGATATGGTCTGCCACCTCGAAGCCTAATATTCCTCTTCTCAATTTCATTTAATTGTTCTTTAATAGCTGAATCCACATCAAATTCAGATAACTCAAGTTCTCTGACAAATTCCAAATCAACATAAACATTTCCATCAGGATCTACAGCTCCAAATCCAGCTTCCCTATTCCATGGAATTAAAAGCTTCCTACATATCAGTAAATCAAATTCAGCTTTCAAAGCTTTAGCAATCTCAATACCAATTGGAACACCACCCATTGGAATTGCAAATACATAATCTACATGACCAAAAACTTCTTTACATGCATTTGAAAGTTTTATTCCAGCATCAAATCTATCATTGAAAACACCATGCCTATTATACAAATCCAAATCATAAACAATTTTACCATTAAATTTAAGCTTCAAAGGTGAACCCATAAACTATTAAACAATTATGGGGATTAATTATTTACGCAAAGTAAATGATGGGTTCCACTTACACGGTATGGTTAAATCTTTATGATATCCTCTCCTATAAACTTTTTATACCATTTCTCAAATTCCATCTTCGATGCTACATGTAGCTCTACTGGAGCATCCAATACCCTATATACTTCAGCTTTAACCATATACTCCTCATCTCTACTAGGCTTATCATCTAAGACAACTAATATGTCTATGTCACTTAAAGCAGTATACCCCCCTAACTGTAGATCCAAAAAGGTATAGTTCAGCTTTCGGCCAATGCTTTAAAACTATATTCTTAACCTCCTTAGCTATCTCCATATAATTTCCCATTTTCTTGAAGTATTCATGGCATAATTTTATGAGTTTATCAAATTCT
>JANZKA010000052.1 GCA_025060975.1 Candidatus Culexarchaeum nevadense | reverse complement strand
CAGGCTGAATGAAGTATTAATAGAAGTTCCAAGAGTTAGAAGAGATTTAGGCTACCCACCACTGGTAACACCATTATCACAGATAGTGGGAACACAAGCGGTGGTGAACGTGCTTTCAGGGAAACCATACTCAACCATAATAAGGGAAGTAAGAGACTACATTAAAGGACTCTACGGAAAACCTCCAGGGGAAATAAATCCAGAATTAATCAAAATAGTCTTGGGAGAGGAAAAGCCAATAACAGTTAGACCAGCAGAAACCCTAGAACCAATCTACAATAAAATAGTTTCAGAATTGCCAAAGGAACTTGTGGAGAAAGATGAAGACTACATCACATACGCACTCTTCCCAGACATTGCAATAAAATACTTCAAATATAGGAAAAGCTTTAAGGAACTCTCCACATATACTTTTGAGGTTATTGTGAATCTTCACAAATTTAACTTTAATGTAAAATAATTGACAAAATAATTGATATTTATTAATATTTCATTCTCCAATTGACAAGAAAGTTTATAAATCATATACATAAGAATTAATCTTGGAGGGCTCTTGAATGGATATTACACCATTATTATCACAGCAGATTCTGAAATCTGGCAGAGTTAGCGGAATGGTTTTCCTATTGATAATTGCAGCATCTACAGCATACTTCATTAGACGTGGAAAAGCTGGTAAAGTTCCATATCTAAGAAAAGTTCCTGGCTTAGATGCTATTGATGAAGCTATTGGTAGAGCTACTGAGATGGGTAGACCAGTATTCTGCTCACATGGTATAGCAAGTATAGCTGATGCAACTTATGGTCCACAAACAATTGCTGGACTTTCAGTTTTAGGATATGTAGCACAGTTGTGTGCCAGATATGGAGTTAGACTCATAGTTCCAGTAAGACAACTGGTTGTTTACCCCATTGCTAGAGAGATAGTTGAGAATGCTTATAGGATGGAGGGTAAATTGGATCAATTTAGAGTGGAAGATATAGTTTATCTGTCTGGTTGGCAGTTTGGTTATTCGATGGGTTATATGAGTTTGATGCGGAGGGAGAAGGCTGGTGCAAACATCATGGTTGGCGGGTATTGGGCTGAATCTCTACAACTTGCGGAAGTTGGTTATATGGTTGGTGCTATGCAAGTTTCTGGTACAGCTAATACTCATCAGATTCCCTTCTTTGTAGTTGCCACAGACTACACTTTGATAGGTGAAGAAATCTATGCTGCAGGAGCATACCTAAGCAAAGACCCAGCAATGATTGGAAGCATAGTAGCACAAGACATAGGCAAATATGTTTCAATAGCTCTAATACTACTGGGTTTTGTTCTTCTGATCTTTGGAAATGATTATATAATTCAAATGTTGAGGTGGTGAAGATGTCTTTACTTAGAAGAGTTGAAATACCAATAGCAATAACAATAATCTTTGCATTAATACAAGTAATTCCATACTTTGTTAACATGGGTCCCGCCGTTGAAGCAACTCAAGATAAAGTTGTGCGATGGACCCTGATTGTAAGTACTGGTGCACTTCTTGTTGGTCTTACATCATTATTGTTAATTCATGTTCCAAGAGTAACTCGCCGCCGTACACATTGGGAGTATAGTTTACTATTAATAGCATTTATGTTTTTAATGACCATTATCGGTTTACCATTTCCTGAGTTAAATCTTGGATTGACTGGATACTGGTTTAGTTTCTTTTACAATAATGTTCTGACACCATTATCAGCAAGCTTGTATGCTATTCTTGCATTTTATATTACATCTGCTGCGTATAGAGCGTTCAAAGCAAGATCTTTAGAAGCCGCGCTCCTACTTATATCTGGTACTATATTAGTTCTCAGAAATGCACCTCTGGGAACATTTCTAATACCACAAATAGCTGATCTTGGAGACTGGATTTTCAATATTCCCAACATGGCTGTAAATAGAGCTATAATGATAGGGGGTGGACTTGGAGCTATGGTACTCGGAATTAGAGTTTTATTGGGTTATGAGAGAGGATACTTGAGGGGTGGTGAATGAAAATGGCTACTGCACCTCGTATTTGGGAGAAACTTGAAACTATTGATGCTAGAATAATATATCTTATCTTATGGATTGTAATATTATGGCCTTTCATATATCCAATAGGGTTACCAGTATCCATAGGATCTTACTCCCTTGCATATGCAAAGGCGATCGATGATTTACCAGCTGGATCTATAGTTGTCGTAAGCTTTGATTTTAGCTTAGGAGGGCTTGGTGAACTATATCCAATTGCCATTGCAACTTTACATCACCTATTCACAAAACCTGTTAAAATTGTCATTATCGCCATATGGAGTGATGGTGCCATAGTTGCTGATATGGTGCTAAAAGATTTGAAGCCTGATCAACCACCATATAACAGGAAGTATGGTGAGGATTGGATATTCCTTGGATATGCACCTGGCGGCGAAACTGCAATGGCAGCTTTAGGAAAGGATTTCTGGTCAACTTTACCTACTGATTACTATTATAAGAAACATGTAAGTACTTATCCGATTATGCAGAACCTACGTTCCGCGAATGATGTAACATTACTTGTAAGTTTAGAGACCGGCACCCCTGGAGCTGATGAATGGGTTAGACAATGGTATGTACCATACAAAGTTCCGATGATCGTAGGTTGCATTGGTGTTATGGCCCCCACAGTAGCTCCATATTTAGCAGGTGGCCAGGTTAAGGGTATGCTTCCAGGTTTGAGAGCTGCAGCTGAGTATGAGCTAATAATTGGTAGGAAGGGATTGGGTGTTGCTTCAGCAGATGCTTTATCAACAAGTCATATGGTTTTCGTAATATTCGTTATTCTAGGTAATATATCTTACTTTATGAGGAGGCGATCGAAATGAGTGTAGAACTATTTGGTGTACTTTTAGGAGTATTCTTCACACTTGCAGTCTATACTTTCCTATACAGAGAGAATCCATATTCTAGAATTGCTGAATATGTGTTTATAGGCGCTGCAACTGGATATGGCATTGCATACGATCTTGATTGGTTGAAGAACCAGTGGGTTGGAACATGGTCAAAGACTATGGAGGACAGTATACTGTTTGTATTGGCTTTACTATTAGCAGTACTATGGTACTTCAGATTTTCCAAGAGATACTTCTTCCTATATAGAATACCATTAGCCATAACCGTGGGTACATATATAGGTCTTGCACTTAGAAGTGTTGTTTTTGCACAAGTTATAGAGCAAGTCAGGTCAACGGCAGCGTTAAAAGTTGTTGGCATTGATCCTTGGACCGCATTTAATAATCTAGTGACCATGATCATAGTGGTTTGCACGCTAGCATACTTTACCTTTACTGTTAGGCAGGAGGCTGCCTTCTGGAAGCCTGTTAATAAGTTTGCTAGGTATGCTATGATGATAGGCTTCGGCTCTGCATACGGATACACAGTACTAACAAGAATGTCCCTGTTCATTGGTAGAGTGCAATTCTTGCTGGGGATTCCTCCGAATCCTCCAGAGGCGAAGATGTTCTTCCCATGGGTTGCACTAGTACTATTGGGTACACTACTTGGATACGACTACTACAAGAAAACCAAAAAATAAACCCATTTTTTAAATTTTATATTTTGAATTCCAATTCTAAGTTCAGTTTATCTTTTATGATCCTTTTTATTGGATCATATAGTTTCTGATCTCTTAATCCTTCACCTATCTTTATTGCACTTTTATCTGCAACTGTTATTGCTACTGGTTCTTCAAGTTTGATTTCAGCTGAGTTTAGTGGTAGCCCTGTTTTTAGGCTGAATATGTTTATTAGGTTTGGGAAGGTTGTTACTATTTCATCCCATCTATGTACACTCATGTATTCATTTACAAATGTCACTTTGTATAGATCATTTCTCTCATCGATGACTTCTATGTATCCAACATCAAATCCACCTTCAATTTCCACCTTCTTCCCCCTAACTTCGCCTCTACAAATAATCTTCCCACCTAATGTCTTTACTGCAGCTTCAATTCTATCTTCAGGTTTATGTACTGATAATATTGTTTCACCTATTTTGTAAGCTTGTTTCAATGCTCCTGGAGCTCCATTCCTCTTTGCGTAATTCACTTTTACGGGATTTCTTGCCACAGCTACGCATCCACCAGCTTCCATGGAGAATTGCCTAATTACTCTGCTAGTTGCCTCTATATTGCCACTAACAATTATCTCCAAATTCTCTTCACCTCCACATGCTGCTTGTACTGTTCTATACCCTTTTACTCTATGTAGCCCCATGGCACCCATAACTCCTGTTGGATGTGCTCTTCCATCACATGGACAATCCACGACAGGTTTCCCATACACTGCTGCTTGTATCCATCCATGCGTTATTGCTGTGGCTCCACATTCACTTCCAATTAATCCATCAACTTCCACATTGAACATTCTCATGAGCTCTATTACGCGTATGTGGTGGTATGGTAGTATAACCCCCTTTGATTGCACTCCCACCATCGATATTGTCACTAAATTCTTCTCGTCATGTATTTCATCTACATCCAGCAGTTTTATTGGTGATATTTGTGTTGCAATTCTGCCTATTTTAACTCCCTCCTCTATACTTCCCCCGCCGCCGCCTCCTAGAACTGCTCCACCGTAAACGTATTTTTCCACATCCCCTAGCCTTATGATATCCATTTTACCACCCGAATATCATATTTAGTCTTCAACTTTTACTATTTTCGCATTTGGAATTAGACTCCTTAATTCTTTTATGACTTCATTACTATCTTCCCATAATTCCACTATGTTATACCCTCTCTTCAGTAATCGCTTTACCACTTCCCTTTTATAGATTGAATCTTTCCTTAAGTCTCCTGCCCTCCTAAAGTATATTTCATCGTATGGAACCTCCCAGAAGTTCAATTGTTTTAATGTTTCATTCTTCTGTTTTTGTGTTCTCCCAGTTACTATGATTATCTTTAATCCTCTATCCTTAAGCTTTTTAATGTAATCTATAATGTCCATATTTGGTTTATCTAGTTCTAGGAGTTCTGGGTTTAGAAAGATTTCCCAAAACTTCTTCTTTTCCCCTCTTGAAAGTTCATTTAATTTCTTTTTGCCGAGTTCATTTAATGCTTTCTCAATTCTTTCATTTACGTTTGCTATAACTCCATCTAAATCGAATATTGCTGCTTCCATAATTTCACAATTCATTATGGTTTAATACTTACAGATAATGTTTTCCCAATTTTATCAACCAAAACTTATAAATTGTATTGTTGAATATTGGTTTAAGTAAGCTCCCCTTATTATGCTGGTGGCGGGATCATGGCTAGTGATGTTAGAATTGGTGTTTACGTTTGTCATTGTGGTGGAAATATATCTAATGTTGTTAGGATACCTGAAGTTTTGAAGGTTATTGGCAGTGTTGATGGTGTTGTCCTAGTTAAGGATAATGAGCATGTATGTTCTGATGCTGGTCAGAGGGAGATTAGTGAGGATATTAAGCGATATAATTTGAATAGGGTTATAATTGCAGCTTGCTCCCCAAAGTTTCATGGTCCAACCTTCATGAAGCTCCTAGAAGATTCGGGTTTAAATCCATACTTATTTGAGATGGTTAATATTAGGGAGCAGTGCTCATGGGTTCACTCCAACGATCCTAATGGAGCTACACGGAAAGCCATTGATCAAATAATGGCTGCTATAGGTAAAGTTAAGCTTAATGAACCTCTAGAAGCAAGGGAGGTTAAAGTTGGGAATAGGGTTATGGTTATTGGTGCTGGCATAGCTGGAATACAGGCTGCACTGGATTTAGCTGATTCTGGTTGTAAGGTTTACTTGATTGAGAGGGAGCCTACAATTGGAGGTAGGATGGCTCAGTTAAGCTATACATTTCCAACAGATGATTGTTCTCTCTGTATACTTTCACCAAAGATGGCTGCAGTATACAATCACCCAAACATCACGTTATTGACTTATAGTGAAGTTGAGGATGTTAATGGGAGTGTAGGTGATTTTCACGTTAAAGTTAAGGTTAAACCCAGATATGTTGATATGGGGAAATGTGTTGCATGTGGAATATGTGTATCGAAATGCCCAGCATCAGCACCAGATGAATTTAATTATGGTCTCAGAACTAGGAGGGCGATATATGTTCCACATGAAATGGCTGTTCCATACAAGTATCTCATAGACCCTAAATCATGCCTATATCTAACGAAGGGGATATGTAGAGTTTGTGAGAGGGTTTGTCCACAGAAGGCTATAAACTTCGATGATAAAGAGGAGATTTTGGACATCGTTGTAGATGCAATAATAGTTGCTACTGGCTATGAACCTTTCGATGCAACTAAACTTAAACAGTATGGTTATGGAATCTACAAGAATGTTATAATAGCACCACAATTGGAAAGGATGGTTATGCCAGTAGGTCCAACTGGAGGTAAGGTTATTAGGTTATCTGATGGTCAACTCGCTAGGAAGATTGCTTTCATACATTGTGTGGGGTCTAGGGATGAACAGATTGGTAGACCTGGATGCTCCAGGGTTTGCTGCATGTATACTATTAAGCAGGCTATGACATTGAAGAGGCAAGATGTAACTAGGGATATAACCCTATTCTATATTGACATTAGAGCTTATGGTAAGGGGTTTGAGGAATACTATATGAGAGCACAGGATTTGGGTGTTAAATTTGTTAGGGGGAAGGTTAGTGAGGTTATTGAGGATCCTGTTAGTGGTAGACTTATAGTTAGGGCTGAGGATACTTTGACTGGAAGGTTTATTGAAGATGAATTTGATCTTGTGGTTTTATCTGTGGGTTTAGTTCCATCACGTGGAATTGAGGATTTAGCTAAGAAGCTCAAGTTGAATATAGGTCCAGATGGATTCCTCCTTGAAGCTCACCCAAAGTATAGGCCTGTGGATACACTTAGAGAGGGGGTTTTCATATGTGGATGTGTACAAGGACCTAAAGATATAGCTGACACCGTGGCTCAAGCGAGTGCAGCTGCTGGGAGAACTCTTAGACTGATAAGTCAGGGTAGAATACTTATAGAACCAATAAAAGCTTATGTTGTCACTGAATCATGTAATGGTTGTGGAGTATGTGTTGATAAATGTCCACTTGGCGCTATAAGTATGGTAGATGGTAAGGCACAGATTAGTGAAGCTATATGTGTTGGTTGTGGAAGCTGCATACCGTATTGTTCTCAGGGAGCTATTGAATTGAAGCATTACACTGAGAAGCAGATTTTAAGTCAGATTGAGGAGGCTCTTAAGAGTAAGGGGGAGGGTGAGATTAGGGTTTTAGCCTTTTTCGATGATTCATGTACTTATAGAGCTGCAGATCTTGCAGGTACAAGTAGACTTACCTATGATAGTAGGATTAGAGTAATAACAGTTCCAAGTGCAAGTAGACTTACATCTAAAATCATATTGAGTGCTTTCAAGTATGGTGCTGATGGAGTATTCATTGGAGATTGCCTTGAGGGGGCATCTCCATATCATCCTAAAGTTTTAGATGTAATTAATGATATCATTAGAGAGGCTAGATCTCATATGAGGAGGTATA
>JANZKA010000051.1 GCA_025060975.1 Candidatus Culexarchaeum nevadense | reverse complement strand
CAAACTCCCAACATCTTTTGCAAGCATCGGTTTAATGGGTCTAAAAACTTTAAATTCAAGCTTGGAAAATCCATCTAAACCATAACGCTTAGCAATTTCAGCAAGAACTTCCAAATCGCCAACCATCAACATAGCTCTACTAATCGTTTCAAGGGGTATGTTGAAAGCTTCTGAAATAGCTTCCTTCATTAAACCCTCACTAAACCCAGTCCTCATTTCACCAATCAATACCCTAACAATATACTTCATTTCAATAGGCGATGCCAAACTAAATAGAGATTCGAGTAGTCTAGCCTTATGATCTCTAGCACCCTTACCACTTATCTTAGCAATCTCCTCAAAGAAACGTTTAACTTCAATTATAGTTAGACGTTTATTGGTTAGAGTAGTCTGCTTAGAAACCCTACTAGACTCCAGAAATAATTTGATAGCAGAACCAACATCGCCAGTTTTCTTAAATGCATCTGTGAAAACCCTCCAATCCCCATGCACAATCCCCCTCAAAACTCTAAGTACTGTACTCCAACTAACATTCAACTCTAAACCACTACTCAAGGGGAATGCTCTACCTAGAATCATGGATACTGCAGGTGAGATCTCATTAACATCCAGACCCCTAAGGAAAGCTGCAACTTCACTTACCATCAACCCCCTCCTACTCATAGATTCAAGCTTCTCACAAAGCTCTGCTAAAGCTTTGAAATCAGTTTTCATCTAGAAACCTAACCCCTCAACTCTTCCCAGCCACCATACTTCTCATACAAATCCTTCCTATGAGCTTCAAGCATCTCAATACTCCTACCAGAAAATTCTGCAGCAGTAATAACTCTACAATTAAACTCCTCTGCAACTTCATAAACCCTAGAAATCCTCTCCCTATACCTCAAATCCCTAAGTAAATGATGATCTAAAACTAATGTCTCAACACACCTCAAACTTAAAATCCTAATTATATTTTCAATGGAAGCCTTCAAACTCCTATTAGAATACCTGTAACCAAGCATGTACGTCATAGGCCCATCAACAAAAAGTATGTTTGGCTTCTCAGCCAATATAAATTCCACTTGACCCTCAACAGATGGCCCCTCAACATCTGAAGTATATAAGAAAACTTCACCACCAGATCTTACAGAAACCTCGACAACAAAACCCAACTTTGAATTCGTCCCATGAAAAACAGCTTTAGAAAAGGATATTAATGTATCTCCAAATCTGAAACTATTCCCATCGGCAATGGAGATCCTACCAGCAAAACCGCTAATCCTATTCAAAAAGTATGAAGCACGCCTCCTCTGGCTAAAATTAATATTCTCACTTGGATCTTTGATTAAAACCAGTTTACCCTCATAGATCTCAGGATAATCCGGGTCATGATGATCATAATGATAATGTGTAACTATTAGCACATCAGCTTCAGAAGAATACTTCCTAATATCAGACCAAACTTCATCCATACGTTGAAGTTCAAGGTAATGTGGTTCTAAACCATACCTTAAAGGTGCCAGTGAAACCCCTGGATCTAAGATCACCTTCACATCATCAGTTTCAATGTATGTGGCCATAGATCTAACTCCAAAACTATCAAAACCTAATGGAATTATACGTCTAATCATCAGAAACCAAACCTCTCCCTCAAAATCTTCCTATGCTGAATGCTTCTATCAACATTACCCTTAACCCCTATATCACCTCTATGCCAAAGCAGTCCCTTAGGATCAGAATTATCCTCAACGTAAACTGCAAGTTTATGAGCTTTCTGAGCAGCCTCCTCCAAACACCCTCCAGTAGCAACTGCAGCTACACTTCTGGAAGTCCTTGCATATAACCTACCATCAGCTCTAACCTCCACATCTCCAGGTATAAGGAGCTTATCAGAATCGATATTAAGTTCGAATAGTTCAGGTAAGTTTAAAACTATATCTTTGTGAATAGTGGACTTACCACCATAAGTTGGTGGAACAACGTAGACTAGAACCGTTGCCTTTAAATCGAAATCAAGCCTTTCAGGATTACCCTCACATAAGTGAAGGTAGAATTCGAGAAGATCATTCTTCATGGATAAAAGTGGAGGTATATCCTCAGGATCCCCAGGTCTACCAATATTCCCCTCAAAAACCTTGTGTGGATGAGCCATAGCTAAATAATACATGCAAGGCTTCATCCCCGACTTGTCAAACCCATTCTCCTCAGCCCATCTCTCAATATTCTTAATAGTCCTACGAGCTAAATCGTATCCAGCTTCAAAATCCTCTTCAAACATGAAGGGAAGCTTAAAACTTGAATCCATATAGCAACCCATACCACCAGTATTTGGACCTAAATCCCCTTCAAAAGCTCTCTTATAATCTCTAACCTCAGGGTATCGTAGAAAGCTGATGTGATCTATATTACCATCAAACCATAATTGACAACTGGATTCTTCAACCTCTTCCCTACGTTCAATGATAAAGGGAGCATTAAATCCTGAAACGTAATTTAATATTAAATCTTCAATAGTGTGGAAATGCTCTCCACCAACAGCAACACCTTTACCAGCAGCAGGCTCATCCGGTTTAAACACCACATTACATGCACCACCAAGACTTTCCACCCAAACTTTAACATCATGGAATAATTCACTCTCATTTGGATAAGATCGCGGATAAAATGCTTTCCACGGAGGATTATAATCTTCAGGGAACAGCTTCCTCTGAAGTATCTTACTCCTCTCCAATGCAAATATGGATGTGGGAAATGTGGTGTAAAGCTCAATCCCCCTCTTCTCAATTTCATCCCTTAAACCATTTATAATTGGCTTCTCATGCGTACATATGGCTACATCCAATTCATCCTTAAACTTCTCAATCATATGAATATGGGATTTAAGAGATAAACCTGAATCCACCAAAACCTCTCCACCAGTAGCTTCAACAACCCTTTTAACAATGGGATTATACTGTTTAGAAACAACATAAAACCTCGTAGAGTAAACTCTACTGGAATACATTTTGAGCATCTCAAAAACTTCCCTAGCACCGTAAACTGAAATGAATACCCCTAATCTCTCCATAAATCCACATAGATAATGTTGAATGGGCTGTATAAAAATTTATAATGAACCCCTCATACACTGAGAAACATAACTTATTGTTCTAGTTAAACCTTCACGTAAATCAATACTACAATTAAAATTGAATTCCCCCTTAATCCTAGAAGTATCAGCATAACTAAACTTAACATCACCAGGCCTCTCAGAAACAAAATTTAAATCGACACTCCTATTAACCAGCTTAATTATCATGGAAGCTAAATCAATAATCCTAGTGGGAAAACCACTACCAACATTGTAAACATCAAAATTGAAATCCCTATTCTCTACAAATAACATTATGGCTTTAACAACATCATCAACATAAATGAAATCTCTAGTCTGCATTCCATCACCATAAATTGTTAAAGGCAACCCCCTCAAAGCATTCTCAATAAATATCCTAATTACACCAGAATAATTACTAAACCTTTGACCAGGACCATAAACATTGAAAAGTCTAAGGGAAACAGTTTTAACACCATAAAGTCTACGATAAACTCCAACAAGCAATTCACCTTCAACTTTACTGGCAGCATAAATAGACTTTGGATTCAATGGATGAAGCTCACTAATAGGTAGAGTTACCGGGTCACCGTAAACTGCAGCTGAAGACGCAAATATGAACTTCTCAGCACCAACTCTCCTTGCAAGTTCAAGAACATTTAAAGTCCCACCAACATTAACCTCATGATACCTAGAGGGAAGCAAATTAGATTCCTCAACACTTATCAAAGCAGCTAAATGAATTATGACATCAAACCTAAATCTAGAGAAACTTGACACAAAATATGGGGAGGATACATCAAACTTGAAAAACTTCAAACCAGAATCCAAATAAGACTTCAAACACTCAACACTTCCATGGGAGAGATCATCAACAACATAAACTTCAAATCCACCATTAAAAAGTCTCCCCACAACATTAGATCCAATAAACCCAGCACCACCAGTAACTAGAACCCTCAAGAAACACACCAAGAACATATAGAACTTTATAAATTCATAAACCTTAATCCTAAAAGCTCATAAAGAATGGGAAGCGTTAAATATTAAATTTAAAAAATATTTTAAGGAGAATTGAAGAGATGATGGATACATGAGTAAAGACCAAATTATAGGGGTAATACTACTCTTAGCAAGCATAATAGGAATAATAGTCTACGGATACTTAATCTACATGTACCCAATGATAGTTACACAGATTACATTATTCGTAGCAGTAGCAGCAGTAGGACTAATAGTGGCATGGATAGGATACACACTCGCCACAACACCACCACCAAAACCCATAGAAGAAATAGAGAAGGAGATAGAGAAAGAGCTGAAAGAGATAGAGAAGGGAGAAGAAGGAGAGAAGAAGGAGGAAGAAAAGAAAGAGTGAAAATTAAACACCCACCATTCGTAAATTTTTTTGGTAGCATACATTAAATGTTTAGATGAACAAGTACATCTCCACAATACAAGCTATATGAGCTTTAAATCAAAACTGAATAAAAAGCCCTATAAAACGATCATTACAAAATGATTTATGGGAATCCAAGTGAAATCCACATTGATAATTGGCGGAGACCCACTATCATGCAAGATAATTGAAAGACTAAACAAGAGATATCAAACACCATACTATTGGAACATATATGGAACCAGCAAAATCAGCACAGAAGAGTATGAAGCAGAAATAATAAGTGATGGGAATGTGAAAGTGTATGAAGAATATGTCTCAAGATCCCCTGAAATAGTATTCACAATACCACTAAAAATATTCAATGAGAAAAGAGGGGAAACCATAGAAATCCTAAATAGAGTTATTGATTCCATAGGAGGGGCAATGGTAAACTTTACAATAGCAGTATATCAGTACACATCAAAATCCAAAGAAGAAATCATGGAATTAAGCAATATACTAAGAGATTGCAGAATAAAAACGTGGAAGATAATGTATTTTGGAGAAATTTATGGAGAAAAAGTCGACATAGGAGTAGTCTTCGAAACATTAAAGATATTAAAAGAAGATTGCATGAACATAAAAATCCCATTACACCCAGATGAGAAGAGAAGTTACATATATGTAGATGATGCTGCAAGAGCTGTACTTAGCAGAAATATACATATGGAAGAGGGAGCAATATACCTATTGAAAGATGTAACTATAAGTAATAGAACCCTCCTAAAGAGAATCACTGAACTAATAGGGGTAAATGGGCTATGCAAAATAAACTTCAATGAAAATGCTGATAGAACAGAACCACCAAACCTACCACAACCAAAGGGATTCAAACCCAAAATCAATATAATAGATGGCTTAAATAGAACCATAGGATGGTTCGAGGGGGAATACGGCCCAATACAAGTATTGAAAAACAATAATAAATGATTAGATTTAAACTTCAGAACATCATTACCCCTTAACCCCAACCCAATCAGAAATACATTTTAGAATGGATAGAAAGCCAGCTACAAGTACTAAGTACACTATGAAGGTATAATCAAAGGAAACTAGTATACTTGGTTGAGGTATGAATGGGAAGCTTAATGTAAGCTTACCCATAGCTTCAATATTGCCAAGCGTAATTAAGTACAATGAGAAGTATATGGATAAAGCTGCTCTAAACAATGAAACAATAAGCCTTCCACGGGAACCGGGATTTAAAATGCCACTTATAAATGAAAGCAACGATATTACAATGCCAATTGTTGCGAGACCATAAAGGAAGCCATGTAATCCAAGATTTTCATTTAAATATGATAAAACTTCTCGAGGTAAATTCATAGATGGTAATGTATACATTATAAAAATTGGAATTAAAACTCTAACTATAATTGATGGAATTGTACGTATGAGTGCACTTAAAATTTTACCCAAATTCACCCACCACCAATCCTTATATTACCAACATCAATCTTCAAACCAAACAAGTTGGAAATCACCCTAAACTCTAAACCCATATTCATATAAGGAGGATTCACATCAAAACCATAATTCAGAATATCAGATTCACTAAACGTAAATTTTAAACTCAATGTTTTGGAACTGCGGGGTGGAAGAATAGTAGAATTAGAGGCAGATCTGACAATAACTCCACTGGGAGTGAATATTGATGCATCAAATTTAACGTTCATGTCTACAAATCCATTGTTAACAACATTCAACCTAATAATCATGAAATACTCTCTAGACACATCATTAAAACCGAAATCGACATTAATGGATTCATTTGGATTAGACATAATATCCATTAAACTTGTGGATATAGTGTATAAGGATAGGGATAATAGTATTAAGATGCATAGATCTATTGCTAAAATAGATGCCCGCAACCCAATAGATAAATACCTATACCTACCCAAAGACATCAACTACCAGTAAACTGGAATAAAATCTGGGAATGCAAAAATATAAACTTACCTTTCAACAATTCTACCCCTAAACCACGATATTAACTGCTGAATAAACCCTCTAAACTCCACATCAAAAATCATTAAAACAATACCATAAATCATTGCCCCAAGAGCTACGCCTAGTAAAGAGTATTTGAATACCTCGATAAATTCCCTAGAAATAACACTACCAAAACCACTCAAATAGAGAATAATAAACATGACAATCGAGGAAAACATGTACTTTGAAACATTAATCCATGGAAACCTAACACCCATAATGCGCTTAGAATCCCAATAGAACTTTAAACATAAAATTAAATTAACTATTAAACCCAACAAAATCCATATTGAAACTAATGTGGATGGATCATCTATAAATGGGGATACAGCATTGAAAACCAGATATAGGCAAATTATGTAGAGAACATTTAATCCAAGGGATATGGAGGGGTATATAAACAATTTACTGGCTAGGTAATCCCTCAAATTAACATTATCCATGACATCAACACGCTCAAAACCAATGAGAGCGCTAGATAGAACACCCGCAACCAATGATGGAAGAACGCTTACAGCTCCAAGATATAAAGCTTGATAGGAAACTGCATACTCAGCTCTAAGTAGTGAGAGGAAAGTTTCAGACATAGCTAAAACCCCCACTACCATTGGAAATGCAAACATCAAAACATATTTCAAAACAGACTCCACATCCTCCCTAGAACCTCCACTTAAAATCTTTGGGTATAGAGCTGATGATAGCATCCCAGCATAAGATATAACTGAAGATATTGTGTTAACAGCCTTAAGATGGGCTAGAACCCTCAATGGAATTGAGGGGTCTGAGAAGCGTATGAGGAATGTTACTATAGGGATTTCTAGGCTTCTAATGTAACCAGGTATGATACTATATGCTGGAAGCCATGAAAGCTTAACCCATTTAAAGGCCAAATTGGAATCAAAAACCCCACTAAAACTTCCCCTAAACGCGATGAATAGGAAGAGGGAGTAAAAGTATTTTGCAATAACATAAGAGAGTAATGCACCCACAAGTCCAAGCCTATACCAATTAACAAGTATAAAACCGGAGGAAAGCTTAACAAACTCCAACAGTATGCCACCATAACCAGTAAATTCAGGAGCCAAGGCAGTAACAATAGCATCCAAGTTAGAAGCAAAATACTCTGCAGGTATCTGTAATAGCAAAACTATTATTATCACTTGCAAGTAGCTTAATCTTATATTAGAGTACAATATGTATTG
>JANZKA010000050.1 GCA_025060975.1 Candidatus Culexarchaeum nevadense | reverse complement strand
TTTATGAGTTTATCAAATTCTTTCAATGACATTCCTAAATACCTCCAATACGAATTTTAGCATTTCCTCAACTTCCCCCTTCTCATATCTTCTAGCTAAATATCTAGCTCCAATATATGCATCCTCGATTTTCGTTAACATAACAATGTTTCTACCCTCAAATAATATATATAATCCACTTGAAATGTTTGATAATAATCTTAGGAGTTTAATTAATGAGCGTGTCCTCGGGTATGTTCCAGTTTTCACAAGCAATTTATATTTCACAATCAATTGACAATATTACTCTATGTTGAATGCGGCTAGATCATAAACTTCTTTAAGGAATAGTTCTTCAGCATTCTTTAAAAAGGATTCTGCACGCTCCTTTAAAATTTCAATTTCCTCAAAGCTCACATCAAATCTATAAAAGATATTGAAGAGTCAATTGATAAATGTATTTTGATTGAATTGGAAAATTTATTCTGAGATTTTATTGGATCCTCTCAGCATTCTCTTATACCATACAAACCATGGATTATCTATGAACCCTATAATGTTTTTACTTACAATCTGACCGATAATCAATGGTAGTATTGGCATTTCACCATAAAATGCTAGTGTAACGAATATTACGCTATCAAGAGTTAAATCTACAATGTCACTTACACTTGAGCGAAGCCATATATATGGGTTTATTGATGCATCATGTTTAAACCTACTCTCCCTATCAATAAACTTGCTCTTTAACGTTGAGAATACTATTGCATCTATATTTGAGCATATTAGGAATGATATCCATGATGCCACTGTAATCCTAATGCTTAAACTGAATATGGATTTCCATGCATCCTCATATTGGAAGAATGGTGCTGGTGATAATGTGTTAACCATTGCTATGAATATTACCAGTAAAACTTGAGTTATGAAGGCTATGATTATTGCTATATGTGTACTCCTCCTACCATAAACTTCATTTATCATATCAATAACTTGAGCTATGAATGGATATATGAATACAGCTGCAGGAGCATAGAACCCTGTGAATACAAGATCAAAGTATATTGGTCTAGAAGCAAGAATCTGTGATGCCGCAAGGTATATGACGTAAAAGCTTGTCAAAGCTGAAAAGCCATGTTGAGGATAACGTTTAACAATCCATGTGGATGCATATGTAACTATGGTTAAACCAATAAACCAGTAAATCCAAACCAACATGAAAATCACCAAACTACTTAATCCTACCACCAAGCAAATCTTCGTAAATCCTCCTCATATGGAAAACTGCTATAGCAGTCTCCTCACTTAAACCACATCTACAAGCCCCACAATGTGGACATATCATCCAACCACACTTCGCACATAAATCAGCATCCCTCGCTTTAAACTTTCCACCACACTTAAAACAGTAGAACTCTGGTTCAGAGAAGAACTTCAAAAAGTTCTCTATAACTCTAGATAATGGTATACGCTTATCACGAGCCACATTCTTAGCGTTAATTAAAATATCACCATCAACAGTTATTGTCAGCTTAACCTTAACAGACATACATATAAATACGTATTTATACGTATTTAAATCTAACCAAAACCTAAAGGATGAGGAAAATTTAAGTTTAAACATGCTAAGTGGGAATTGCCATGAAATCTAAGGTTGTCGTAGTCGAAGGGGTAGACATAATAGATAGAACCATAAACGCATTAAAACATCTAAAACCAGAAATCCCAAAGAATGTAGGGATAATCCTAATAAAACCAAATTTAGTTGAACCTATGAACAAGGATTCTGGAGCTGTAACGAGACCTGAAACTGTTGAGGGGGTAATAATATCCCTCAAGGAAATAGGAGATTATGAGATCATTGTGGGGGAGGGGTCAGCATACCCAGATACCATGCAATGCTTCAAAATAGCTGGATACGAATACTTAATCGAGAAATACAATGTTAAACTTATAGACTTGAATAAGGGGGATTTCATTAAAGTTCATGGAGAATACTGGAACTTCGAAGTGAACAGAGTAGTGAGTGAAGTGGATTACATAATTTCAGTAGCAGTTTTAAAAGAGCATGGATTTGCAGAAGTAACATTAACACTTAAAAACATGATGGGCATACTGAAACCTGCACCAAAAATACCAGTAAAAGAGTATATACATGCAGAAAGCAATCCAAACATATGGGCATTGAGATTATGCGATCTAGTTAAAGCATTCAAACCAAACCTTGCATTAATAGATGGAACAACTGGAATGTTCGGTTCACATATACATGGAAAACTCAAGAAATTAAATTTAACAATTGTAAGTGAAGACTCTGTAGCTTGTGATTCTATTGGAGCTAAAATATTGGGACATGAAGAAGTTAAACACATCAAACTAGCAGGTACAAAGGGGTTGGGGGATGTAAATCCAGAAGTATTAAAGATAAAAATAGATTAATTAAAGCCAGGTTAAATCACTCAGAACATATTAAAGTAAGATACACCAAAACATAATTATTCACGGTGCAAGTAGATTCTAGTGTGATCGTCCTATGAAGATCTGTGTGGGAAGTGATCATGCTGGATTAAATTTGAAGAAGGAATTATTGAAATCTTTGGAATGGGAATTTGAAGTCATAGATGTGGGAACATACACTGAGGAACCTGTGGATTACCCAGATATAGCAAAAGATGTTTGCAAGAAGATCATTAATGGTGAAGCTAATTATGGAATATTGATATGTGGAACTGGTATAGGTATGAGTATAGCTGCAAATAAGTTTCCAGGTATAAGAGCTGCACTAGTATACTCAGATGAAACAGCCATACTAGCTAAGAGGCATAATAATGCTAATGTAATATGCTTGGGAGGGAGAACCATGAAAAGTGAAGATGCGATAAGATATGTGAAACTTTGGTTGAAGGAGAATTTTGAGGGAGGGAGGCATGAGAGGAGAATAAATAAGATAAGTAAACTTGAAGAGGAAGTGATTCGTGGGATTAAATTATGAAAATCAGTAGATCTAATGTCATTAGAGCAATAATATTTCTGGTAGTTGGATTACTAATGATTACAGCTGGATACTACTATAAAGATTTAGTGGACATGATTATTGGAAGTCATATGGTGATGGCAGGATTCTACTATATAACAATACCATATATACCAATTGAAAGTAAGAGGAGGATAATTGTGGATACTTCAATTATAATGATAGTAGTTGGCTTGGATGTTATGGTTACCTTCAAACTGGAAGCATACTACTACTATTTATAGCAGTATTGATTGTGGGATTGTTTGTATTGGCATTTGCAGTTTCCATGAGACGTGGAATTTACTGTCCAATTCGAAAGAGAAGAGGTGTGAGTTGATTGGTTTAAGCTTTCAACTTCTCCTTTAACCATTGAATCTTCATTTGATACCTCTTCTTCCTATGTCTTGGTTCTGCTCTAGTACTATGACCGTGACTACCTTTACTGAAAACTATTAGTTTTGATTCCTTCCCCCTCAATACGAGTGATACATGCATGGCTAGTGATTGATCTATGAAGCATCTATAATCTTGTGCACTATGAATGAATAGCATTGGGGTTTTAACTGAATCCACGTAGAAGGCTGGACTTTTCTCTAAGTAGTTTTTCAAGTTTTCTTGTGGAGTTCCAATTATCTGATCTGGATCAAACCAGTATCCAATATCACTAGCCCAGTAATCACATATCCAATCTGCAATTCCATTCTCACTCACAGCAGCTTTAAATCTATCAGTTTTAGTTACAATGACATTGGTCATATATCCACCATAACTTATACCAGTAACAGCCATCCTATTCCCATCGAGGGGATACTTTGATAATACATGATCCAGGAAGGCCATTATCTGTTTATAATCCACATCACCATACCTCCCCCTAATATCAGCAAACTCTTCACTATAACCATCACTTCCACGTGGATTGGAGTATACTACTGCAAATCCCTCTGAAACCATTAATTGCATTTCAGGTGAAAATGTGTATCCATACATCCCCTTAGGTCCACCATGAATATATAAGAGGACTGGGTAGGGACCTGAACCCTCCTTTGGAAGCATAATCCACCCTTCAACCATTTCACCATCCACTGAAATCTCCTCCCTAATTGGATTGCTGAAACTCACTTCACCGAGAAGCCACTCATTAAATCTCGAAATCTTCTTATGCTCACCCTCCACATACAAGTATAATTCTTGTGGGATTGTTGACGTTGAATATGTGTATGCAATTACATTGGCTTCAGCATATGCAGAATGAACATATCCACCTTCACCAACAATATTTCTGATACGTCCATCATCAATAGTTGCAAGTATAGATGAACCTGAATCAGCATATATGAAAGCTAACTTACCATCAACTAAGCCAGCAATTGAATAGATGTTTCTATCAAGAATACCACTTGTCAGACATCTAGGTTTACCATCCTCAATAACCCAAAGCTTATAATGACTTGCAATTCCAATCTCATTACGATGCATTAAACCATACAATTTTCCATCAATAAATCTAATTGAGGATATATGATAACCTTGCAATATAGTCTTCTTAGATCCACTCTTAATGTCAACTTCCACAAGTCTACTGAAAATTGGATTCCTCCAACTTTCAATAGCAACATAGTATAATACACCATCACCAACTGCTAGATCAACTATCCTCTCATCATCTTCAGCAATCTTCCTAGAATAACCGGAATCAACATTTAAAATGTGAATTTCATATTTTAAACCAGCAACATAACCAACACCATCAATCCATAGTGGAAGTCTATCAGTAGCATAGTAGTCTTCATCGGAATCATATAAGCCATCTATAGGGCTCGGTGTAACTACTGCAATTGAAGAATCATCAATCCACTCTAAAGCTAAAACACCATACCTAAACCATGCAACCCTCCTAGCATCACCAAAACCACTCCAAACAAAAACTCCAACCCCCCTTTCACCCTCAGAAGCTCCACGCCTACTAATAAATGCCAACAAACTTCCAGAAGGACTCCACCTAGGCCTAGAATCACCCTCACCAACCAAGAAAACCCTTGAACCATCACTCCTAACAATATGAACTTCACTCAAAACCTTATTCTTATCTAAATCATTCCTCGAAATAGTGAATGCTAAATCACGTTTACATGAAACCCTAACTTCACCAATAGAAACAAGTCTTAAAACATCATCTACAGAAAACTTCCTAACCATAACACATCAAAATATAGTGATTAGACAACAAAATAAAAATTTAATTAATTATCGGGAAACTTTGGATCAATGCACAAATTTTGAGAACCATTCAATCCACATTAACCTAACAGTATGTATGAAAACAACCAAACCCTCCAATACAAGTATCAATATAGTTCCAATAAGCATTATGAATAGATTTCCATGGGATAAATCAATAAACACTCTACTCAACAATGAATGTACAAGTGCAAGAGCAAGAATTCTAAGATATGAAACTGTGTGACTGAGAGATTCAATTGTAGTTTCAAATGTGCATATGAATCCATCAATAGGATCACCTGAAAGAATTCCACCAATACACATAACCATTAAAGGTAATACTACACCAAAAGTTGTTAATGGATTGTAAATCCAAGCCTGAATATCAAGCTTATTAATGAATATTGAAATTATAAATCCAATGTAAAACCATAATCGAGCAAAGGAGAATGTAAATGCCCTTAAATATTCACCATTCCAAACCCTATTAATGAAGTCAATAATCATCCCAGAAGATAAATGTATAGTTGCAATCAATATACATAATTTAATTGCTCCCATGATATTATCCATAAAGGAGAAGGGTAACGTCACATTTACCAGTGGAATAAATATCTTGATTGGTAATATATTAACGTGATAACCGAAAAATTCACCGAAAAATATCCCCATAATAGTTGAGGATAAACCACATGTAAATAAAACCCCACCATTATCAACAATATAACTAAGCATACCATTAACCCTACCATTAAAGAGTATCATAAGTAAACCGAATTCCATCAATATCAAACCATGACCTATATCTGCAAACATAACCCCAAAAATTAATGGTAAGAAAAACGTTAATATTGGAACTGGATTAAAACCATGATAACCAAAATTAAGATAAGAAGATGTAAGCTTCAATGATGGAGAAATAACCCATGTGCGGAAGAATGATAGAAATGTGGGAGCACCAGGAGGAATGTAGAACCTATGCTCATAAAGCTCATTAGCACCGTTACCATCATAATAAGTGTAATGGGAATAGTGATTAACACACAATAACAGTATGTAGGCTAAGAAAAGTGTGAACACTACCAAGTAATAGTAAACCACGAAACTGGGAGCTTCATACTCCAATAATAATAGTGGATTAATCAAAGGCTCTGCAAACATAATATTCACCCAAAATATTCTGGAATATTTTTCATATATAAACTTTATTATTTCAGAATATTCTGAAATAATAATTCGCAAAAATGTTAATAATACAAATTGAAATATAATTAATACAGGTGGACTATGGGCAAATTAACAACAGTTGAATTAGATGATGACATAGTGGAATACATTAGTTTATCAATTAAGAAGGGGAGATTTAGACATTTAAAGGAATTCGTCAACTACTGTTTAAAATTAGCTACAATTTATACTATTGATGAATGGGATGTCGATAAAGGAATGTTTTATATTCATCCATGTAGAGTTACACTAATACCTTCAGATGCACTCTCATCATTAATGAAATACATACCTGAAAAATCTAGAAGCGAAGCTATA
Organism: Candidatus Culexarchaeum nevadense; assembly: GCA_025060975.1. Taxonomy (GTDB): domain Archaea; phylum Thermoproteota; class Methanomethylicia; order Culexarchaeales; family Culexarchaeaceae; genus Culexarchaeum; species Culexarchaeum nevadense. The sequence goes on along the minus strand of JANZKA010000050.1, from coordinate 969 downwards.
GAAGCCGTTAGTTCATGTTTAAAACCTAGACTAAGATTCTTCCGTCTCTCACCAAAAAATCCAGAACACCTACCAAAAATACTTGAATTATTAACATTACATGGACTTGGAAGATTCACATTACATGATAATGAAAACATCGAAGTTTCATATCCAGTTCTACCAAGTGAAATTGTAAAAGAACTTTTAGAATCACTACTTGAAGTTAAGATAGAGATTTTAGAAGCAACGAAAGCTGCATACATATTTAGAATACTGAAATAAATAAGTGAATAAAGTGCTGTGAAACTAGGTTTATTAATTTACATTATCTAATTTACAGTTTTACCTCACTAACCTTTGAAATTCCATTGATCTTGTTAACTTGGTAAACTGTATCAGCAACTTCTTCAAGTTCTCTATCATGGGTTATTATTATCATCTGTTGTGTAATTGCAGATTCCCTAAAGTTTTTGAATACATCTATTAATACTCTCCTCCTCTCCTCATCAAGATGTATTGTGGGTTCATCCATTATTACTGTTGAGAAGCGTTCAGCTAATGCTCTAGCAAGTGCAAGTCTCAAAGCTATTGCCACAGCAACCTTTTCCCCTCCACTTAATAATTGTAGGGGCATGAAGTCTCCACCCTTTGAAACTTTAATCTCCAAATCTTCATCCATAAATATACCAGTTATATCTAAATTGAATTGATCAATATAGTTGGTTGCTAGCTGTGAAATTAATGGGGTAATCCTCTGCCTTATAAGCTTCTGAATTCCATTTTTCGAAAATGCTTCACGTATAATTTTAATTGTCTTGATTGCATTTTCAATTCTCTCCATTTTCGCATTAATGTTTTCACGTTCAATCCTCAACTTCTCAATTTCACTCTTCAAATTATTTAAATCCCTATTGAGGTTTTCCACAGCTTCTTCAATTTGCTTTATCTCCCCATTCAATTCACCGCAAATTCTTGTTAACCTCGAAA
>JANZKA010000049.1 GCA_025060975.1 Candidatus Culexarchaeum nevadense | reverse complement strand
GTTACTGGTTTCTCCACCCATCCAACCTCCTTTAAATATCTGATGACTTCATCTCTATATGTTATTGGTATATCCCCTTCACTTCTAACGAATAGGTGTATATCCTTTGGTAATCTCTCTTCTCCGAAGAACTTCTTGTATAGTGAGATGTAGTTTGTAAGTTTTATAGCTCTACCTTGTGGTGTATCTGCTGGTCTTATACATAGTTTTGCAGCCATAACCATAGCTTCCTCCTTTGTTTCAGCTGCATAGAATAGGTGTTCTGGTGCAGGTCCACCGTAAACCTTCTCTCCAGTTTTAGCATCATAGACATACCATGCATTTTCATCTTCAGCGTTTCCAAGAAGCATTCTCCTATACTTTATTCCATGGGGGCCAACTATTATTGGTATACCTAGTCTCCAGAATCCTGAGGCTATTGCTGCAGCCTTCTGGCTCATGGCACCCCAAGCTATCCCTACAGCTCCAACCCTATTATGTATGTAGTCTGCTATTTCAGCATAGTTTGCTCTTAATGGTAGTCTGGCAAATATGTTTGCAATTTTTATTGCTGCACCTGATATATGTGCATTGGCCACGCAAGAGCCGACATTAACTAAACCTCCAGCTGCAAATTCTCCACTGAGATCTTCATATGGTGTTTTCCCCTCTTCACTTTTATACATTGCAATTGCCATGGCTGAGCATCCTGATGCCACAATTATATATCTTCTAGCAGCGAATTCTGATGCCATTTCAGCTACATCAATTGCTCCATCAGGCCAATTGGCGCATCCGGCGAAGGCTATTACTCCGGGTATTGTCCCTAAAACTATGTCTCTACCCACAGCTCTTATTTCAGTATCTTGTATAGGTCCTCTACCAACTCTCATCTTAAACTTCTCTTCTCTCATTATATTTTCTGAGGATTTCAGTATCATGCTTAATACTGGTATGTCTCTTGGACATGCTTTTTCACATCTGCTACAAGCAAAGCATTTATTGTATAGTGAAGCTAAAGCCTTCACATCTCCTTTTGCAGTTTTAGCCATAGCTGTGGATATTGGTAAACTCTGTGGGCAACTCCTCTCGCATTCTCTGCATCCAGTACACTTCTTGGCATATTCTATGAGCTCATTTTCACTCATTAATCCAGCAATTTTACTCCTCCTCACTAAGAACAATTTAAGTGCTGTCTTCACTGCTACTTCAGCCATCCTTTCTTCATTAAGTATTAATGCTCCAGGTATTATTCCATTAATCAGTTCATCAACAATTTTATCTGCATCTTCCATTGTTTTGTCTGGTAGTGCGTGGCATGCTTTATCTGATGCAGCTATGACCACTGCATTTATCTTCTTAGCTTCTTCAATTACATCTGTACGTATGCATTGTTCATCTATCACTATTACATCTGGTATTCCCATTCTTATGAACCTCAATTGCCATGATATTGGCCCAATTATTTTTGCCCTCTTCTTCTCATATCTGGTTATGTCGTGAGCTGTGCAACATAGCCCGCATACTTCCACTTGATCTCTTATGCCATTCTCTTCTAGGTAATCTATTATTGATGATGCTGGTAAAACGTTATGTCCTATCACTAATATTACTGGTTTCTTGGATTCCACAACCCCTGCTCCAAGATCCACTAATGGTGCTTCTGGATCTGCTTTTGGAAAGTCTAGTAATGAGGTTTGTACTACGTCAGCTATTTCCAATGCTACGTGGTCTAACATTCCCAGGTGGAGTACTTTTGATTCGTAATCTATTAAGCTGCCTTCTTGACCGGTGTGTACGCTTGCCAATGTTTGAACTATCTGTCTTTCAACGTAATCCATTACTATTTCTAAATCTCCTAGGGTGTTTGGCTTGACTCCTGTTACTAGTCTTGTTACGGGCATTTCAACGTGTACTTGTTCTCCGAGATTTATGGGTGCATCCCTACCATATCTCTCTATCAATTTATCTAGCATTTCACGTGCATGACTTGTATGTGTTGCTGCTCCTATTGCACATACTAGTGTTACTAATCTAGATTGCTGTTCAGATAATCCTAATCCACAAGCCCCCCTCTTATCTCTTGATAGATCGCATCTACCATATGTGCATAAACAGCATAGATCGCAGTATGGTAGGTATAGTGGTTTGTATTTGTTTAGCAGTATGTGATCCCATCTCCTTAAACTTGTTATTGTTGGGAATGGTGTTGGACCTTGAGGTTCAGCCCATTCTTCAACTATGTAACCTACACTTATGTCTAAACCTTTAATTTCAGCTAAAGCGCTCTTTAATTCATCTATTTTTAATCTAAAGTTTTTGTGGGGTATAGACATCTATATCATCATCTCCATGCCTATTAACTTATGGAAGTGTATTTATTTTAAAATGTTGTGATTTTAAATCTATTCCCTCTAGTGGCTTATGTTCAAGTTTTGTTTTATGATTTCTTTCAATTTAGATATTGCTTTCACAGCATTTGAATTTGGTGAGTAGTCTAGTAGTGATACTCCAATTTTATCAGCTTCGATTACGGCTTCATCGTATGGTATTGATATTATTGGTTGCTTTTTCATAATTCCTGATATTAATTCCATATCTTTATGATTTCTAATTTTGTTTGCAATTATTGAGAACTCTTTTATATTTAATTCCTTTGCGAATTTCTCCATTTGTATAGCTACTTCAATTGATTTTAAACTTGGTTCCACTATGCATAGCATTAAGTCTATTCCTCTTAATGTCCCTCTGCTCATATGTTCTAATCCTGCAACCATATCAAATATGACTGTATCCTTTCTGCCAAGTATTAGGTGGGAGAATAATGCTCTTAAGAATGCGTATTCTGGGCATAAACATCTAGATCCCGCCCTTTTCACTTCACCGAATCTTATTAGTATTACATTGTCTGGAGCTTTTATACCAAATTTTTCTATTACATCATCAACTTTTGGGTTCATTACGTATAATCCATTTGATAGTTGAGTTCTCGATTTTATGAATTCCTCTTCATCAAATAGTATTGGCTTTTTTGCAGCTTCTTCTGGTGGTACGCCTAAAGCTATTGATAAATTTAAGCTTGGATCTGCATCTACAGCTATAACTCTATATCCATCTCTTCCAAGTAGTCTTGCTAGACATGCTGATATTGTTGTTTTCCCCGTTCCCCCCTTTCCAACTATAGCTATCTTCATTTAATAGTCCTCTAATACTTCTTTTTGAAAATTATTTTGTGTGCTATGAAGTTTATGTGGTCTATTACTACGTTTTTCAATTCATACTTGTTCCCCGATAAGTCTATTAGTGTGTATCCATCCTCTATTGGTATTAGTGTAACTATTTCTTTGGCGAATAATTCCTCTTTACCATCATCTTTAATGTAAGCATTTGATTCACACATTCATTAACACCAGTGTACAAGTTATAATAGTCCTAAGTTGATTTAAAAATCTATTCTACTATACCCTCCTAATGACTATTGCTGGGTAATGCTTTATTCTATACATGTCACTCCACTTTACTTCCTCAAAACTTCTTTTACCTATCTTGTTAAGCATTTCCATTACATTTCTTCCAAATCCATGTCCCATCATTTTATCTGCAAATTTTGTGACTTCAAGTATATCTGTTAAATTCATGTATGTACCCTTATATGCTATTGGTGTTGGGTATTCTTCAAACAATTTATTCTTGAAAATTTTACCAATTATGAATCCTAATCCCCCCATATCTATTAAGCCATTTACTGTTGATGGTCTAGTGGTTATTGCAATGTTGTCTATGCCCTTAATTTTAAATGTTCTGTCCGTATCTACGATTAGAATGTTCACTTCTATCTTCAATTTCCTTTCAATTTTATATTTAATGTATCTTGCTTCTCTATCTGCTTCTTTTAATGGTAATGATACGTATGTGTATGGTAGGTTTGTGGCATCTATTCCTGCTTCTGAGTATGGTTTTAGGAATTGTATTAATCCACCATACTTTAAAGCCAACTTTTTATGTGGAGCCATATATTTTATTGGGATTCTTCTAATCATCTCCACAGCTTCCGATGGTAGTTTTGAGCTGAGAATTTTACCCCATAATAGCTTATTTACAATATATGATGAGATTTTAGTTATTGGGTCTATAGATATGATCCTACTCTCATCATATATGTTCCCCTTAGCTGTACATATAGCCTTCTCAGATATTGCTATTAAATCTCCATTCTTAAGCAGTTTTCCATATCCCTTTAGAATCTCATTAACTATATTTGTTCCTGGAATCCAGTATTTGAATGGCTTCCTATACCCCCTGAATTTCCACCTCTTCTCTCCATTGGTCATTAACTTTAAATTTAAAATTCATTACTTAAATTAAGAACGGTGACAATTTTTGAGTTCTAAGTTAGGTGATGTTCTGATAGAAGATACTTTTGCTGAAGCTTTTCCAATGTATGCAACTAGAATTTTGATAACTGCTATTAATGCTAAGTGGGCTCTTGTGGCTGCACGTGCAGCTACTGGTCTTGGAACATCGGTTATTGCATGTCCAGGTGAAGCTGGAATTGAGAAGCTTATTTCAAGTAAGTTGACTCCAGATCAGCGTCCCGGAGCAGCTATACATATATATCATAATGATCCAGCAACTTTGAAGTTTGTAACATTAACTAGAATTGGTCAATGTGTCCTCACAGCAGCTACAGCAGCTGCATTTAATGGTCTTCCAAAAGTTAAGAGGAAGATGTATATTGGTAAGTCTCTTGCAAAGTTTGGTGATGGTTTTGAAAGGGAGGATACTATTGATGGAAGGAAGATTTGGAGAATCCCAGTTATGGAGGGTGAATTCATAATTGAAGATTCCTTTGGCTTAGTTAAGGGGGTTGCTGGTGGAAACATACTCATATTAGCTAAAAGTAGAGATGCTGGTTTAACTGCAGCTGAGAAAGCTGTGAAAGCTATACGTAGGTATGGAAGGTACGTGGTAACCCCATTTCCAGGGGGGATTGTTCGCTCAGGGTCTAAAGTGGGTTCATTGAAGTATCCGAAGCTTAGAGCTACAACCAATCACCCATACTGCCCAGTCTTGAAGAATATTGTTAAGGATACAAGGATTCCTGAAGGTGTTGAATCCGTTTATGAGATTGTTATCAATGGTCTTAGGAAGGAGGATGTGTTGATGGCTATGGGATTAGCCATTAAAGCTGCTGCCAGCGTTCCGGGCGTGGTCAAGATTGATGCTGGAAATTATGGTGGTAGGCTTGGCCCATATCATCTACGTTTGAATGAAGCTTTAGAAAGCGTTAAAAGTATTGATGTTAAAGTTTAATGGTGATGGACATGTCTAGTAAAATTGTGAAGGTTTGTATTCTAAAACTTGGATGTATCGGTGCTTCTCCACTTTTAGAGTATGTTTTGGATGAGAGAGCTGATAGGGGGGATATTGAAGTTAGAGTTTTAAGTGTTGGTGCTAAGATGACGGAGGCTCATGCTGAAGAACTCGTTAAGAAGGCTTTAGCTGAAGACTATGATTTATACATAATTCCAAGTCCAAATGCATCTCTCCCCGGTCCAACTAAAGTTAGGAATGCTTTGGGTGAGAAGGGTAAGAATGTGATAGTGATCTCTGATGCTCCTGCTAGGAGGATTACTAAGGAGCTTGAGGAGAAGGGTTTTGGATACATAATTATATTAGCTGATTCCATGATTGGAGCTCGTAGAGGATTCCTTGATCCTGTTGAGATGACCTTATTCAATGCTGATGTAATCAAGGTTTTAGCTGCCACTGGGGTTGTTAGACTCCTACAAGTTGAGTTGGATAAAGTTATAAATTCATTGAAAGTTGGTGAAAAGCCATCTCTACCTAAAATTGTTGTGGATAAGGAAGTTGCAACCAAATATGCTGAGTATAGGAATCCATATGCTAAGGCTAAGGCTATGGCTGCCTATGAGATTGCAGTGAAAGTTGCAGATCTAACTAGTGAAGGGTGCTTCAAGATTAAGGAGCGTGATAGATACATACCGATACTTGCTGCAGCTCATGAGATCATGAGATATGCAGCTGAATTGGCTGATGAAGCCCGTGAAATAGAGAAGTATGGTGATACGCTGGTTAGAACTCCACATAGCTCTGATGGCACTATACTGTTTAAAGAAAAGTTGATGGAGGAGGCACGTGGCAGATGACCTCCTCCCAACAATTCTTTTTAGTGACTGGGAGGACATTATCCCAAGGAGTTTCCATGGAAAGTGATGGTAAGCTGAGTGAGAAGTATTTTCAAGCTGTGGCTATTGTGGAAATGAATCCGGAGGATATAGGTAGACTTGGTGTTGTAGATAGGGTTAAGATTTCAACATCCAAGAACTCTGCTGTTTTACCAGTTAGATCTAGTGATAGGGTTCCTTTAGGAGTCATTTTCATACCCTTAGGTCCATGGGCTAACTTCATAATGTCTTCATTAACTGATGGTACTGGTATGCCAAGTTTGAAGTCTGTTAAAGTTTCAGTTGAACCCACTACTGATGAAATTACATCTTTAAATGATGTTTTGAAGAGTCTTGGGGTTAAGGGGTTTGATTTTTATCCAATGGATAAACCATTAAGTTCAGGTGAAAGGAGGGTTTTCGAGGATGTTCCATGCCCATTCTGTGGAGATTTATGTGATTATTTGAAAATTGAAGTTGAAGGTGATAAGATTCTTAGGAATATTGGTGGATGCGCTATTTCCATAGCTAAATTCTTGAATCATGGGAAGCATAGGATACTGAAACCCTACATTAGGAAGGATGGTAAGCTCGTTGAAGTTGATTTAGATGAAGCTATAGATTTAGCTTCAGATATACTTGTTAAATCCAAGTATCCACTACTCTATGGTTGGTCTAATACTTCTAATGAGGCTGTTGAAATTGGTGTTGAGTTAGCTGAAATTCTACATGGAGTTATAGATAATACAAGCACTATTTGTCATGGTCCTACTATTCAGGGAGCTCAAGAGATTGGTAGTGTTAGGACGACTTTTGGGACAGTTATACATTTAGCTGATCTAATAATCTTTTGGGGTTCAAACCCATCTCATGCACATTTAAATCATTTCACCCGTTTAATTATGCGTGAGGGGAAGTTTTCTAAGGGTCGTAGGGATAGGAAGATTGTAGTTATTGATGTTAGGAAGACTCCAATAGCTGATCAAGCAGATTTATTCATTCAAATTGAGCCTAGAAGAGATCTTGAATTGATAACAGCTTTAATGATGATTTTAAAGGATTTAGATATTGAAACTCCTAAAATTGCAGGTGTACCTAGAGAGAAGGTTTTGGAGTTAGCTGATATGATGATGAGAGCTAGATATGGAGTTATATTTGTTGGTGTTGGTGTGACTATGAGTGGAGCTAAGAGTAGAAATCTTCAAGAGGTTATAAGATTAGTTCAAGAATTGAATGAATGGACTAAGTTTGCAATAATACCCATGAGAGGACATTACAATGTTAGTGGATCTAATGAGACAATGTTATGGCTTACTGGATACCCATATGGAGTTGATTTTTCAAGAGGGTTTCCAAAAATGATCCCTGGAGTTACCACTACAGTAGATCTACTTGCAAATGGTGATGTTGATTCCATGTTGGTAGTTGCAAGTGATCCTGCAGCCCATCTACCCGTAGAGGCTGTTAAACATTTATCGAGAATCCCAGTTATAGTTGTTGATGCTAAGTGGTCTATAACAACGCTTTTCTCTGATGTCATAATACCTTCAGGTTTTGTTGGAATTGAATTTGAGGGTACTGCTTATAGGATGGATGGTGTACCCATAAAGATGAAGAAGATTGTTGATCCACCTAAGGGGGTTTTGTCTGATGTGGAGATT
>JANZKA010000048.1 GCA_025060975.1 Candidatus Culexarchaeum nevadense | reverse complement strand
GCTTCTTCTATGGGTTATGTATTTCACTTCTATTATTGGTTGTTCTCTTTCCATGTCGTAGGTTTCAGTTATGTCTAGGAATGGCCCTTCTGGTGCTCTCTCTTTCGTTATCCTCCCTTCTAAGACTATTTCTGTTTCTGCTGGAACTTCTAAGTCTATCTTTTTGCATTTTACTAGTGGTGTTGGTTCTAGTGCATTTGCCATTCCAAGTTCATCTACCCCATGTGGTAGGGATGTAGCTGCTGCGATCATTACTTGTATTGGGCTTCCAATGCATATGGCCACGTCAGCTTCTCCACCAGACTTTTTCAGTATGGTGTCTGTACCTCTACCCTCAACTATTCTAGCCACAAATCTCTTTTCATCTAATAGTAGGAGTCTATGGAAAGATGAATTTCTAATTCCGGTTTGCGGGTCTCTTAGTATACATACTGCACTTGTAACGTATCTCCCTCTATCTTTTGGCATGTGTTTGAGTATTGGGAGTTTTGTTAAATCCACATTTCCTTCAACAACTTCTTGACATACCCCCTCATCTACTACTTGTGGTTCCTTTAGGTTGTTCATAGCCCAATTCAATTTATGTAGTATCCCCTCTACTTCCACATTTAAAGCCATGGCTACAAGTTGTCTTGAGGAGAGTAGGTTTCCAGCTACTGGTATGTTTGATTCTTTAATCTTCTCGAGGTATACTGGTTTGCCATTTAGTGTAGCCATTATTTCTGCAGCTTCATAGTATACTGAAACTTCCCTTTTTATTTTTATAAGCTTCCCTTCAACTTCAAGTTTCCTCAGGAATTCTCTGATATTCATGTGGATTCTCCAAGCTAGATTCTTATTATTCTGTGTATATAATCCTATTCTTGTAGCCTTTTTGGAAAGCTTTATTTCAGTAGTTGCTTATATTACTATGGTTTTGGTTATGGGTGTTTGGAGGCTTATACCATTTCTTAGGGTTAATGGGCCTTTACAGATGGGGATTGATGAAGCTATATTGACTTATAGATGTCTTGGGAAAGTTCCAAATACCATTCGCTTTTACCAGTTTCATCCAAGTGCTGTAACTATTGGATACTTTCAATCTATATATGAGGAGGTGGATTTGGATTACTGTTCTAAGAATGGTATTGATGTGGTTAGACGTATTACTGGTGGTGGAGCTGTTTATCATGATGAGAATGGTGAGATAACTTATTCTGTTGTGGCTGGAGTTGATGATCTGCCTAGGGATATAGTTGAATCTTACAGGTATATTTGTAATGGTCTTGTTAAAGCTCTTGAAATTCTGGGTTTGAAGGGGGAGTTTAAACCTCTAAATGATGTTGTTGTTAATGGTAGGAAGATTTCTGGTTCAGCTCAAACTAGGCGTAGGGAGGCTATTTTGCAACATGGAACTTTCATGTACTCAACGGATATATCTAAAATGGCTAATTCACTTAAAATTGTTCCTGAAAAGCTTAAGGATAAAGGTGTTCAAACTCTTGAGGAAAGGGTTGTAACTGTTTCGAAGGCTCTTAATAGGAGTGTTTCTAGGGATGAGGTTTTAAAGGCTTTAATGGAGGGGTTTGAGAAGGCTTTTAATGCTGAATTTAAGGTTTCAGGGCTTAGTGAGGGTGAATGGAATTTGGCTGCTAAACTTGCTAGGGAGAAGTATTCCAGTAGGGATTGGAATTACATGGTTTGATGGGTGCTTATATTTTGGTTAAGGGTTATAAGCCTCTACCTCTCTTCCCTTCAATATCCATAACTGGGGATAAATGTGGGTTGAAGTGTAAGTTTTGTGAGGGTAAAGTTCTTGGGGAAATGCTTAAAGCTGAATCTCCACGTGAATTATATGAGTTGGTAAAGTTTCTTAAGGGTAGGTATGGTATTGTTGGTGTTCTTATTAGTGGCGGTTTCGATCGTAGTGGGAAACTTCCAATAAAACCTTTCACATCTACTTTGCGTGACATTAAGAGGGATTTTGATTTGATCATTAGTGTTCATGGGAGTTTAATGGATTCCACGTATGCTAGTATGCTTAGGGATTGTGGTGTTGATATCGTTGATTTCACTCTTTACGATCCTAAAACCATGAGGGATGTTGTTGGGTTAAATGTTGATTGGAGTGTTATATTTAGTTCTTTAGAGTCTGCTTATAATTATGGGCCAAGCTACATTGCACCACACATTCTAGTTGGTTCATATTTTGGCAAAGTTTCTGAAGAGGAGAATATAATAAGGCTTCTTAGAGATTTTAAACCATATATACTCATATTCTTATCTCTCCTCCCAGTTAAGGGAACTGAGTTTGAAAATATTCCTCCAGTTGGCGTCGATGAGTTTCTTAAGCTTTTTAGTTATGCTAGGAATGTACTTCCAGAAGCTGAGTTGACTTTAGGTTGTATGAGGATTAGGGGTGAATACTCAATATCCCTTGAGAAGGCTTTGTGGAGTGTTGGCTTATTGGATAGGATTGTTCTACCAAACTATGTTAAGGTGGATCGTATGATGCCCTTCTGTTGCTCGCTTCCGAGAGATTTGGAAGAAGCCATTTTGTCTAAGCTGGCTTATAGAGTGTTAGAGTAATTCTAATCCTAGGAAGATTTATTTCGATTTTCACATATACCTTTTAGATGTTCATTAACCTTAATTTTAACACTCTAGTGTTCATTGGTGACCTATATGAGTTTGACTTTTAATTTAAGGGATGCTATTCAAATTTTGAGGGGGAACTTCCTAATACTATTTCTAAGTTGGATTTTAATGAGGTTTTCAGATCCTTTAACATACACTTATTACTCGTTATTCATTATTGAGCTTGGAGGTTCCCCATATGTGATTGGCCTCATAAACTCTTTATCTAATATCATTTTGGCTTTAACTCAGCCGTTTGGAGGTTATATAGCTGATTTTCGTGGTAGACGTAAAATAATTGTTTCTATGTCATTTCTATTGGCATTTTCAAATATACTCTTTATTTTAGCTACCAATTGGGTTCATGTATTGATTGGATCTATTATTAGCAGTTTTTCCCTAATCTATATTCCAGCTATAACCGCGATTACAGCTGATTCTCTGCCTCAAGATAAGCGTGGTTTAGGTTTCTCCATTTCAAGGATGATTGGAATATTTTCTGTAGCTTCTCCTGCTATTGCTGGTTTTCTCGTATTGAATTATGGTGTTGTGGGTGGTGTTAAATTGGCTTACATGGTATCCTTTATACTGTACTTCATAGCTGCATTGATTAGGTGTGGGTTGAAGGAAACCATTGAAGTTAATAGTTATAGTTCCATTTCAGCTTCAAAACTTATATTTGACGTTTTTCATGGGATTATAGATTCCATAAGAAGGTCATCTAGTAGTGTTTTGAAGTTTGTATTTGTTAGAGCTTTTATATCTCTTCCTATGAACATGTGCTTTCCATTCTTTCTTGTTTATGCTAAGTATGTTCTGGGTTTAAGTGAGATTGAATGGGGTATCCTTATAACACTTTATCATTTTTCATCATTCACTTCAGCTTTGATTGTAGGTAGATTTATAGATCTTTTTGGTAGGAGAATTCCACTATTATTTTCACTTGTATCGCAAGCTGTTACGCTTCCCATATTCCTATACTCTAATTTTAGTATACTTATATTGCTCTTTATCTTGTGGGCTATTTTTGATTCAATGCTTTTTGTTTCGAGTGACGCAATGTTTGCTGATATAACTCCTAGGGTTTTTAGAGGTAGAATTGCCAGTTTATTAAGCTTATTTGAAAACATCTTTATGTCTATTGGAAGCTTTTTTGGAGGCTATTTATATGAATACCTTTCTCCACATTCACCGTTTATTTTGAGTATGATCTTATTCTTCATATCAACTGTATTACTTCATATTTTGATACGTGAACCTGAAGTTAGGGAGATTTAGTGTTGAATCTATTTGCAAAATTTATTTCCCGGTATATAGGTGGCATGCAATGAGTCTACCATCTTCTAAGGTTATCGTTTCCGGTTCAATTTTCCCACATGTATCTTTTGCATATGGGCATCTTGGGTGGAATCTACATCCACTTGGAGGGTTTAAGGCGCTTGGCACTTCCCCCTTAATTGGTATAATTTCTCTTTTATGATCTGGGTCTGGTATTGGAACTGCTGCTGTTAGTGCTTGTGTGTATGGATGTTTTGGTTCTTGGAGTATTGTTTCCACATCTCCCATTTCAATTATCTTTCCGAGATACATTATAGCTATCCTTTCACATATGTGTCTGGCTAGTGATAAGTCGTGTGTTATGAATATTATTGATGTTCCATAGGTGTCCCTCTCTCTTAGCATGACATTTAAAACTTCACTTCTAATTGATATATCTAGCATTGATACTGGTTCATCTGCAACTATGAGTTTTGGTTTTAATATGAATGCTCTTGCAACTGCAACTCTCTGTCTTTGTCCACCGCTTAATTCATGTGGGAGTCTATTCATGAATTCTTCTGGTGGTGTTAATTCCACTTCCTCCAACATTTTCATGACCATTTCCTCTTCTTCTCTTCTACTTTTACATATCCTCTGTATTCTTAATGGTTCTGCAATTATGTCACGTACCCTCATCCTGGGGTTTAATGATTCATATGGATCTTGGAATATTATTTGCATATCTTTCCTTAATGGTTTCAGTTCCCCTTGGCTTAGATTTGTTATGTCTTTTCCATCAAATATTATTTTTCCACTTGTTGGTTCTATTAATCTGAGTATACATCTACCAGTTGTTGTTTTTCCACATCCAGATTCTCCTGCAAGTCCAAATATTTCTCCTCTCTTCACATTAAAGCTTACTCCATCTACTGCTTTAACTTTTGGTGGTTCACGTTTTATTAGTGATGTTAATAGCCCCCTTCTAAGTGTGAAGTACTTCTTTAGGTTTATAACTTTGAGGACTTCATCTACCATGCTTATCACCACGACATGTGGCATGCAACGTAATGTCTTTCTCCTATATCTTTGAGTTCGGGTTCTATTTTCTTACATTTATCATTGGTGTATGGGCATCTTGGGTGGAATCTACATCCACTTGGAGGGTTTAGTAGGTCTGGTGGAGTTCCCGGTATTGATATTAGCTTCCTCTTTGGCCCCCTTATACTTGGGAATGCGTTTATAAGTCCTCTTGTATATGGATGTTGCGGGTCTCTAAATATTCTCTTTGTATCTGCATATTCCACTATCTTCCCAGCATACATTATTGCTACTTTATTGCATGTTTCAGCTATTATTGATAGGTCGTGGGTTATTAGCATCATGGATAAATTCATTTTCCTCTGGAGTTCTCTCATTAATTTTAGTATTTGTGCTTGAACTATAACGTCTAATGCTGTTGCAGGTTCATCTGCTATTAGCAATTGTGGATTGCATGCTAATGCCATTGCTATCATAACTCTCTGCTTCATTCCACCGCTAAATTCATGTGGATAATCTTTTGCTCTCGAGGGGTCTATACCCACCATTTCAAATAGCTTTTCAGTTCTTTTCCAAGCATCTTCTTTACTTACATTTTCATGTGTAGTTATTGCTTCTACTATTTGATCTCCAACTTTTATTACTGGGTTTAATGCATTCATTGCCCCTTGAAATACTATTGCAATCTTCTTCCATCTAATCTTCCTAATATCTTCTTCACTCATTGTCAATATGTTTTTATCATTAAATATTATTTTCCCATCAATTATCCTCCCTCCTGGTGGTAGTAGTCTTATTATTGATAGTGCAACTGTTGTTTTTCCACATCCAGATTCTCCTGCAAGTCCGAAGACTTCTCCCTCCTCTATTTGGAAGTTGACTCCATCAACTGCCTTTACATATCCTCTTGCAGTTTGATAATATGTTTTTAGATTTTTAACTTGTAGTAGTGGCATTTCTATCTCCTCAATCTGAGTCTTGGGTTTAATATTTCGTCTAATGCGTGTCCAATGAATATGAAGGATAAAACTACTAGTAGTATACATATTCCTGGTGGGAATATGTACCACCATGCTAGTCTAAGTAGTGCTTGGTATTGTTCTGCGAAGAATAACATCATACCCCAACTTATATTGTTTGGGTCTCCTAATCCTAGGAAGCTTAATCCAGCTTCTATTAGTATTGCGTTGGCTATGTTTATTGCTGCATTAACATATACTAGTGGCATGACATTTGGAAGTATGTGTTTGAATATTATGTAGTTGTCTCCACATCCAGCTGCTCTGGCAAATTCCACGAACTTCATTTCTTTCACGGTTAATACTTGTGATCTTATTATTCTGGCTATGGATGGCCAACTCGTTATCCCTATAACTAGAATTATGTTTCTAATGCTTGGTCCGAGTATTGCTGCCAATACTATCATTAAAGGTAATCCTGGTATTATGAGTAATATGTCTGCAAATCTCATTAATACTTCATCTATTATTCCACCATAATATCCAGCTATTAATCCTATTATTGTTCCAATGAATACTGCTGTGAATGATGCTGCGAATCCAACAATTAGTGATATTCTGGATCCATAGATTATTTGACTGAATATGTCTCTTCCAAGTTCATCTGTACCCATAATTCCAAATACTGAATCATCTGGTATGTCTTTATTGAATATCTTTATCCATGCTGGTGGTGAGAATGGTTTTCCAACACCAATTGATTTTACATCCATTGGATTGTATGGGGATATTTGTGGTGCAAATATAGCCATAAATATAAATACTGAGAGAATTGCAACTCCTATAACTCCAAACTTATTTTTGAAGAATGTGTTTGCGAATTCCCTTAAACTCTTTATATGTTCCTCCATTAGTTTCTGGAGGCTCATGCTCCTTGGCCTCCATATCTGATTCTTGGATCTAGTATCCCATATACTATGTCTGCAACGTAGTTTGCTAGTATGACTGATATTGATATTATTAGGAATGCTCCTTGTAGTACTGGGTAGTCTCTCATCATCATTGCATCATATATTAATCTTCCAACACCATTCCATGAGAATACGGTTTCAGTTAGTGTTGCTCCACTAACTATGAATCCAAGGCTTATTGCCACCGCTGTTACTGTTGGTAGTAGTGCATTTCTCATGGCATGTCTAACTAGAACCCTCCTTTCAGGAAGCCCCTTAGCTCTTGCAGTAACTATGTAGTCTTGTGTTAAGACGTCCAGTAGTGTCCCCCTCATTAGGAGAGTGTATTCACCATATGATATTAGTGTGAGGGTTATGGCTGGTAAAGTCATGTGATGAAGTATATCTAATATTCTCTCAAAGAAGCCTTCTGGTGGAGGTCTACTCATAGTTCCAGCTATTGGGAACATTCCAAGATAGTATCCAAATAACATTAATAGCATCATTCCAATCCAGAATACTGGTAGTGAATAGAATGTTAGTGAGCTTGTGAGTATCGTCACATCTATCTTAGTCCCTCTTTTCCATGCTGCTAAAATTCCGAGGACTATTCCAATGATTACTGAGAATATGGTCGATACGCCCATGAGTAGTATTGTGTTTGGCATTCTCTCCATTATAACGTTTATTACTGGTTCTTTCCAATGAAATGAGTATCCCAGATATCCAATTAGCAAGTTTCTTATGTATAGAATGTATTGTTGCCATAATGGTAAGTTCAATCCGAACATAGCTCTAACTTCTTCAACTACTGCTGGTTTTAGTATTCTCTCTGAAACCATTATTGAAACAGGGTCTCCTGGCATTACTCTAAATATGAAGAAGTTTATTGTTATTGTTAAGAATAGGGTTATCATTGCATATATGGTTCTCCTTACAATATATCCTCTAAATTCCGACACTACTAAATCGCCAGAAAAATGTAATTGGATTTTTGGTATTTAATTTTTTCACTTATCTCTTCTTTCTAGCAACGTAGTACACTACTACTGCGACCACAACTATTGAAATTAAAGTTCCAGCTATGGTTTGGTATGCTGGGAGTACTGCTGGTCTTTCTTCGAAT
>JANZKA010000047.1 GCA_025060975.1 Candidatus Culexarchaeum nevadense | reverse complement strand
ACCATCAACATCTACTCTTACAATGAACTTCTTAACCTTACTGTATAATTCTATTGGATCATAGCCAGCTTCAACATCCAATAAAATTCACCTCTTAAGTAGCTTAATGGGATCAACACCTCTAGATAAGTATAAGCTTCCATATAGATATGAAGCTGTCTGAAGCCATCCAGCCATAACCTTGAATCTACGCATCAAAATAGCCATCAAACATTTATTAGCATTAATACAAGATAGGGGGTTAATATAGCAATCATATTTAACACATAAACGCTTATCTGGCAAGACATAATCATTAATTAAACCAAGCAACCTAATAATTGAAATTAAATGTCTATCTACGGGTGAAAGAAATGTTAAACCAAAACAAAATAATCCAAAAGCGTAAACACTCTTACAGCCAATATTTGGAATTCTGAGAAGTTTAAACTTTAATTGAGAGAAGACATTTGATGATTGAAAAACCTTTAAACCAAAATCCAACTCACCAAAAGTTTTGACAAGCATACCCTTAATTTCATTAAGTTGATGAAGCTGATAACTTGAACCGATGAATTTTAAATCTATCAATGGAAGGTTAGTTTCACATAAAGCTTTAAGAGCTATATTGCGAACCCATCTAACAGTATTATTATGGTAATCGGTATTCCTTGATAGGAATATGGAGTAGAAGACTATTAGAGGGTCCCATGGATCCACAGCTATACCTAAACCTGGAAAAACATTTAGAAAGTCATATATTATTTGGGATTCAACTCTTCCCAAACTTTTAACATAGACATTAGGGTTAAACCATGCACCACTAAGAAGTAGAGATTCATGGGGGGTGCATCCACTAAAAATTATCCTACCACTATCAACTTTTAAAGCCAACCCAGACTTATAACCATAAAACTTCACATAATAACCATTATGAAAACTGAATATGGGAAGTGTAAAACTGGCTTTAAGTGAAATATCAATGTTGAATTCATCCCAAACATCTACACTACTAAAACCCATATTATACCAAACCATACATAAAAGCTAATTATCCATAATTATTTTCGGAAGCTCAACAACACTTCTAATAATGTAATCAGCACCAAACTTCATAAGCCTATCAGCAGGCTCATAACCAGTTAAAACACCAACACACTTCAAACCAACCTTCTTAGCAGAATACATATCTACCCAATAATCCCCAACAAACAATACCTCATCAACCTTCACACCATAATCATCTAAAATCCTCTTAAGCAATCCACTCCTACAAAACACCACATCTTCCTCGGAAGGATCTTGATACATTAAAGTGTAAACTCCATCAACATATTGAATTAAATTGAACCGCTGCAATTCTTTAACAACATCTTCCCTAGAACACTCCCTACCAGTACAAACCACAATCTTCAAACCCATTAGCTTGAGAAACTTCAAAACATCTTCAACACCACCAATAGGCTTATCCAGATCATGAATAAACAAACTATAAATTCTCCTAAACTCACGCCAGAAAACCCTCTTATCATAAGATTTAGGGATATAATCATCCAAAGTATCAGAAGAATAAGCAACTATAAAATCATTCCAAGAAATCCTCACTCCACCAAACATCTCTAAAACTCTATTGAAAACCTCATGAAAACGATGAATAGTGTCAATGAGAGTTTGATCTAAATCGAAAATCACAAGTTTAACCAAAATTACCACAATAAGAAATCAGAATATGAAACTAAAAAGTTTATCATTAAATTAATGCTGACCCCCAAAACATTAAATTGTTATCAGATGGAATGGATATTCCCGGAATTGAAGTTAAAAACCATGACCAAATAAAGGGGGTTCTGAGTAAACGGAGATAATATAATGTTATGACTGCAGTTATGTTAGGAGAAATTAAGGAGTGAGAAACTATAAAAAGAAATATTTTATTATCAACTTTAGTTTAAGGATTTTAAAGGATTATTAAGGTGTAAAATATGAGTACATCACAACAGGGACACATGAATAAATCTGAAATTGCAAAAAGAGCATCAACATCTATGATAAGAGTATTTTTATATGTAGTGATATACGTTGTTACAGCAGCAATTATCCAATGGCTTTTCACCAGCTTCTTGTTAAACTATGGGGTGAACCTTACGGATTATATGATGTATGTGCAAATACTGATTGCCATAGCATTTGGCTATATTATTGTAAGTGGCATTGCAAGATTCTTCTACTGGTCTATTAGGGTAAAATATGATCACGCCACAGCAGCCGCCGTAAGAAATATTGTAAAGATCATTGGAATAGGAGCTTTAGTTGCAGCCATATCCGGCGGTGTAGCTGGCGGCGCAGCTGGAGTTGCCCTAGGAGGCTTTATGGGCATGGTTGTAGGATTTGCTTCCCAACAGGTGTTAGGACAAGCAATATCTGGATTATTCATACTAATATCAAGACCATTCAAAATTGGCGACGCCGTCGTTGTAGCTGGGGAGGATGGCATTGTTGATGATGTTTCAACATTATTCACAGTAATTATTAAAAGTGATGGCATAAAAGTATTAGTACCAAACAATTCCATAGTAGGAGGTAAAATTTACATAAAACCGAAAAGATAAGTTCCCATCAAAATGCTTTCCACTTACAATAAGCTCCTAATGGAGTTAAGCAATTCAACTGAGAAAGCAGCATTCTACGCCTTTGAAGGAATGCTCAGCACAATGCTCGGAACTATCGTGGGAATAATTTCAAGATACCTCGCAGACCTATTTGGACCTAGAAACATATTCATATTATCAGCATCCATAGCAATTACTGTAACAATATACACAAGGATAATTTTAATGAGAGAATCAAGTTTTAGTGAACATCCTCAAACCCACTACAAGAAACCAATACCTCGCAAATAAGATTATAATATATTCCATTATTCCATGTATATTGCAGGCCTACTGGGTAGGGAGATATCCTTCTTCGGAGAACTACTTTCCTCCTCCCTCTCAACAACAACTTTCAAATTAAGTTCCCTTGAAAGAAATTCTTCAGCCTCCTTTAAAACAGCATATTCAACATCTACTGGAACATGCATTTCAATTGTCTCAGGATTTCTGGAAATACTTTGAACTAACTGTGAAGCCAGTTTAGATGGTAAACTAACCTTTCTGAAAGATATTCTGATAGCTTCATTTAATCTAGCCCCCTCCATCAAAGCCTTCTTAACCTCTGCCAATAAGTCATACTTCCACTTTGCAGCTACAGTCACTCTTACCATCTTAGCTTGCTTTACTAATCTTAAAAGTTCCCTAGCATCCTCCAAAACCCCTTTAACTATTTCTTCAGCTAAATCCAGTTCAGGTTTAATTTTAGATTCATCATAAGTTGGCCAAGGATGAATAGAAGCATACCCATCCTTACCAATCCTCTCCCAAACCTCATCAGCAACATGTGGAATGAATGGTGCTAAGAGGAGAGTTTGAATTTCAATAAATTGTTTCAGTAGATCTCTATTCGGTGTTCCAGCCCTCCTAAGATACCACTTAAACTTATTCTGTAAGTTATAATATGCCTCCACGAAAGCCGATTTATACATTGTTTTATCCATAAGTTCAGTAACCTTCTTAATAGTTTGATGAAGTGCACTTTCAAACCAGTCATCAATTTTAAGTCTCTCAGATCTACCAACCCCATAATTTCCAGATGCATAATCAATCCACCTCAAAATCTCTTCTACAGCTAAATCAGCCATTGAAGGTTCAAAGTTTGGGTCTTCAAGTGTTGAATCAGCTCCAGCCATAACTTCAGCCCACCTAACAGCACTTGCACTCCAATAGTTAATTGCATCCCTTAGAAGTATGAAGTTCCCCTTACTCTTACTCATCTTCTCACCTGAAACCATTATCCAACCATTAATGCTTATCCCCCTAGGCCAAAACTCCCTTGGGAATATTGCCACATGATGCATTATGAAGAATACTAGATGATTGTATAACAGGTCTTTACCACTAATCCTCAAATCCACTGGATACCAATAGGAGAATTCCCTTCTAATTTCATCTAATAATTCAGCTGGTATACCAGTAGTCTCAGAAACTTCAGCTACATTACCACGTCCAAGTAAGACGTAATCAAAGAATTCAGGTTTAAGCTGTTCAGGCTTAATCCCATACTTCTCTGGATGTTGTAGATACTTAGCTAGAGTATAGTATGCCATATATATCGTTGAGTCACTTAAACTCTCAATAACCCAATCAGGATCCCATGGGAGATGAGTTCCCAACTCACCCTTATGTGTGAAAGCCCAATCCCTAAGATTAAATGCAGTTTTCTTCAATTCCTCACGTATCTCTGGTGGATATAAATTCATGCTATCAATACATTCCAAAGTCATCTTCTTCCAATTCTCATCACTATACAACAGGAACCATTGATCACTAACTATCTTAACATG
This sequence comes from Candidatus Culexarchaeum nevadense, assembly GCA_025060975.1. Lineage (GTDB taxonomy): Archaea > Thermoproteota > Methanomethylicia > Culexarchaeales > Culexarchaeaceae > Culexarchaeum > Culexarchaeum nevadense. The sequence continues at coordinate 3,591 of JANZKA010000047.1, read as the reverse complement.
AGTTCTAGCACCACAGCGACAATAAACCCTAACTGGCAACGTATAGATTCTAATTGCATAACCATTAGATTCAAGCCAATCAATAATCTCATCCTTAACTTCACATACTATTCTGCCAGCCCATTTACCAGTATTCTCAAGTAACACACCATTATAATACTCCTTAGAATAAATCTCGCTGGTAGCTTCATCGAGCTTCTTAAAATCATTTTGATCCTTAACATTCCTAGAAGTAACTGCATCCCTAGCTGGTATACTACTATAACCTTCAAGTTTAATGAGGGGGATAGGCTCAATTCCATCAACCACACTACTATCTAAACCATATCTTACAAGAAGCTCTGGGTTAGATTTCAAATCCATTAAGGCAACATAATCGTAGGGGGCATGTGCTGGAACACTCATCACAATCCCAGTTCCAAGTTCAGAATCCACAAAGTAGGCTGGGAGAATGGGAACTTTAAGTCCCGTTACAGGGTTATTAACTTTCAAACCAATAAGACTTGAACCATCAACTTCACCTTTAACATTAACTCTATGCCCTTGATCCTTAAGTTCTTCCAGCATATAACTATTTAGAATCCATGTTTCACCATCAACATCAGCTATGAGGTATTTAGCTTCAGGTTTAATCCATATGTTCGTCACACCATAAATGGTTTCAGGTCTAAAAGTCATTGTTGGAATTATATGTCCATCATCAAGTTTAAACTTCATGAGAACAGCATCCACAAGACTTATACCAACATACTCATCAGGTCTATCATGATCTCCAACAACCTTCAACTCCTTAGGACACCAAACCACTGGATGCGTCCCCTTACCCACAAGCCCCTTATCCCTCAACCTTAGATACTGCCACTCAATAAACTTGCTATAATATGGATTTAGATATGTGGTGTAGAATTCACGTCTCCAATCAATACTTAAACCATAACTTATTAGATCTCTCCTCCAATTATCACTGAAATATTTAACCCAATACTCAGGATTCGAGAATTTACTGATCTCATCAACTGGAACCCCCATAGAAATAAGATCGGAAACCATCTTCTTATCACCCTCCCTAATTCTAAGAGCAGCTGACACTATAGGTCCACCAGTCGCATGCCACCCCTGAGCAAATAATACATTAAACCCTCTCATCCTCTTATACCTAGCAGCAATATCAACTCTAAGTATGGTGAAAGCTCCACCTAGATGTATAAGGCCATTGATATATGGATATGGAAAGGTTACAAAGAACTTTGGTTTAGAAGGATCTGGTTCAGCCTCAAAAATCCCACTTTTAATCCATCTATCCACCCATTTATCTTCTATAGCTCTAACCTTACTGACAAGGGCAGGGTCAACCTTCGGCTTAACTCGACGTTCAATTACAATTCCAACTGAATGCACCAACCTAGATATTAATATTTAAGAGCTTTTAAACATTTTCGTGAAACGTGATCGACATTACGTGAACGTCTAATCCTCCTTGCTCGAAACAGATAGTACAAATTGATTATTGAGAGAACAACCCAAACAATAAGTACAACTATTGAGAGAACTCTGACCTCCCAGCTCTGTACGAACATATTCAATAACAATAGTGCCAATACAATTAAGAGAAGAAGTCTTCGAAGAAGTCTAAGGTAAAGGAAACGCCTCCTAAAACTTCGCAACTTTAAATTACTCATGTAAGTGTATTTATAAATATTCATGAAAAACACTGTGCAATCATCACATAATTAAAGTTTATCGTTTAAGAGTAGACTAAATAAAATCATGAAAAGGTATATGTTATGTGAACAGAAGTATATTAAGGGATGATGAAATTAAGTTAATTATAACCTCAACTGAGAGGGACATAGCCCCAAAACATCGAATTGAAGAGAGGGAAGGAAATGGCATTAGACATTAAACATGAAACAATCAAAGAAAGAGCAAAACTAGTATTTTCACTGGGATCCATGAAGACCGTTATAGCCATAATCACGGTAATGCTAGCATTAATCTGGGGAGTAAGCTTAATATATGTGGGGAATATTGTTAAGCCAATACTATTCACCATCACAATAATACTAATGACTTTATCAGCGAATAAATCGAGTAGCTTCATGAATTTAAGGAGATCACTATGGGCGTCAACCATAATAATTTCACCACAGCTAATAGCTCAAGTAATATTGACACCAATAGGATTTGAAAAATATGCATACACCCTACTATACACATCCATATACCTCGCAGGACTTGTAACCATGATAATGGATAACAAAATTGCAAAATACATGCTCATGGCATTACCAATAATACCATCAATCCAAGGGGGATTAACAGTATTAATAGCGTTATCAACAGCCATAATAACACTAATACTAACAAGGGAAACAGTCAAGAGAATAATGTTCATAGGTGAAGACATCATAAAACCTGCAGCACACCTACTAATAGACAAAAACCCAAAACCCCTAGAAAAGGTGCTGGAGAAACTATCACCAGAAGGAGAAGTTCAAATTTCAACCATAAAGGCTGAGGACATAACCCTAGTAACAGCAAACTTTCATCCAGGACCCCTAATAGCTGGAAGTTCCAATGCACCAGCAAAACTCATAAAGAAACTTGAAGAAAGAGGGTTTAAACCAATATTCCTAAGAGCCACAAGCACCCACTCTGAAGACATACCATCACAAGAAGAAGTGGAAAAGATAATCAATGGAGTGGAGAAATGCATAAATGAAGTTGAAAAATGCAAATGTGGAAAACTGGTAGTGAAAAATGAGGATGAATACGAGATAACAGCACAAAAATTTGGCAAAATAATACTGACAACAGTAAGTGGAAGAGGGTTTGAAAGCTTCGAAGACATACCAAGCACCACTGAGAAAAGATTAAATGAGATAATAAGTGCAAAGGGCATGAACATCAAGGCAATAGTCATCGATAGACATGACTCACTAAAACCTGGAAAACAAGCTGTTAAAATAAAACCCTTCTCAAAGGAAGAAGACAAACTAATAGAAGCACTACTAAAAACAATCGAAGAAGCCATGCAAAGCGAAGAGGAAGAAGAAGCATATGTGAGCTACTCAAGTAGAAACATCAAAAAGGACAGTATTGGAAGTGGAGGAATAAGAATAATGACAATAGGGAGAGCAGCATACATATCCTTCGACTCCAACAACATGACACCAGAACTAAGAGACGCAATAAGTGAAACCATAAGAAACGAGGGATACTACCCAATAATATCCACAACAGATACACATGAAACCGTTGGACCTAGAGAAGCAGCAAACCCCATCGGATTAAACTTCAACGAAAAAGATTACAAAGAAACCATAGAAATCGTTAAAAGTATGGTAAAGGAAGCAAAGGAGAATTCAAAGAAAATGAAGGTAATGAGTGGAACAATAAATGTAAAGGTAAAAATGGTTGGAGAAGATGTGATGAATAACATAATTAGAAGGATAGAAATAGCCAACCACATAATTCCACTAATACTAATGGGCATAATACCAACACAAATAGCATTAATCGCAATACACATATAGAACATCAAATAATCCGTGAATTCAGAGAGAGTTGCAAAGAAGAGGATAGCATGTC
>JANZKA010000046.1 GCA_025060975.1 Candidatus Culexarchaeum nevadense | reverse complement strand
TTAAGGCAGCTGAGGAAGGGATAACATACTCAGATTATTGGAGGAGATTAATACCGAAAATAAATAAGCTACGTATATCGGGATGCGAGCCAACAATAGGAATGGAGCATCTAATAAAACTATTAGAATACGTTAAAGAATCGAAATATCCACTTTTCATCCTTGAAACTAATGGGATAATTCTTGGAAGTGATAGGGGTTATGTGAAGAAGCTTGCAGAATTTAAAGATAAGCTTTATGTTAGAGTGTCCTTTAAAGCTGCAACTCCAGAGGGGTTTACATGGAGAACTGGGGCTATGGGGGTATTCTATAACCTCCCCTTCAAGGCTCTAAAATACTTATTGGATGAAGGGATATATGCGAGAGCTGCTGCTATGACTGATAGTAGAGTTATGCCAAAGGAGGAGAGGGAGCTATTAATACAAATGTTGGATGAAATAGATCCAGAAGCAAATTATCCCAAGACCTTGGAGGAAGAGGTGATAGATCCATATGATACCACTATAAAACGGATAAAAGCATATGGAGATAAGAGTTTCGCGGAAAATCTTTTACATGAACTGGAAACTCATTAAGAATAGAATATTAAATCTTAACTAAAGAATATAAGCATGTTAATCTAAGATAATGTTGATTGAAATGAATGAAAAGAGAACAACATTTATTGGTCTCATAAGGGATCATAAGACGAGGATTGGTAGAATTAAAGCTGTTAGAGGTGGTTCAACTGGTTGTAAGAGTGAGGGTAAAACTGAGTAGAGATGATAAAGAGATTGAAACTAGTGCTCTAGCAAATAGTGGTTATGAATCTGAAACACCGCAAATCTTAGTTCCAATAAAATTGGCTGAACAACTTGGATTCTGGCCTCCCACAACATATCTAGAAGAAAGCGTTTTCGAATCTGCAGGAGGACCCCTAAGGGTTTGGATAGCACCTAAATCTGTTAAAGTTAAGGTTATCGTAATAGACCTTGAAACAAAATGGGTTGAAGCAGATCTCATAATATCTCCATTGGCAGATGAAGTTCTATTAAGCGATAAAATGATAAGTGAACTCAACATAGCACTTGAAGATCCCGGTAGAGGATACTGGAGATTCACATGGGAACCCAAAAAGAAGGTTAGAAGAAGTGAACCTCCAAGATACTGGAAGTAAATTGATACTGCCCATCTACTTTTGGCAGTTAGTACACACGAAAGTCTTCCTATTTATGGGTTTTTGCATGTAGAATTTTATTTTGCCTCCACATATTTTGCAATTCCCATTGTACTTGTTGTAGATTAGGAGGAGTGATCCTATCCTCTTCTCTTCAATTTTCATTTTCAAAAATTCTTTGCTGAGTAATTCGCATATATCCACTATCTTTTCGATTTCTGTTATTTTTAAACTTTGAATAGTTCTTTCCGGGTTTATTCCAGCTCTGAATAGTATTTCATTTCTCAAAATGTTCCCTACACCTGCAATTATGGATTGATTTAGTAGTGCTACACCAATTTTCTCGTTTTTAAATTTCAATAGGTTTTCAATAGCCTTCTCCCTATCCCAATTATTACTTAATGGGTCTGGTCCAAGCTCACTTTTAAGTCTACTAGTAAGATTTTCAGCTTTATCAATTTCAACTATTGGTGCATTGTAGACTACAAGCTTCTTTCCACATCCTTTCACGATGAGTCTAACAAGTCTCTCCGGTTTAAGTAGGCTTTCATTGACGCTGTATATGTGTATTGTTCCATAAATCATTAAATGTATACGTATCGCTAGGCCATTGAATAATAAGAGTATATTCTTCCCCAAAGAATCTGCATTCACAAACCTCTTACCTAAAAGCTCACCGATGGGGATGTGAATCCTCCTAAAACTTTTAACTAAAACATCCTTAACAACTTCGCCATTAAACTCCCTATTTATCTTAATGGCATAAGCTTTAGCTGTAGGCCCCTCAACCATGAATTAAAATATCAGAGAATCTAAATTTAAAAACAACTTCAACTTGTCTTATCTGAATAACTTTAAACCATTATTGAAGATACTACGGAATGCAACAATATAATATACACCTTACAATAGTATTTTGTAGTAGGGTTTAGTTGAGTTGATCGATGAATCCCATGTTGCTGTGGATTTTATTGATATTGCTTTAAGTGATTTTGAAGCTTCAAGAATACTATTTGATGATGGTTTTTATTCTCAAGCTCTTTTCATGCTTCAACAATCCCTTGAGAAAGCTGCTAAAGCAATACTCTTGAAACTTAAGCTTGTGGATGTTGAGGGGCTTGGTGAAAGGATTGGGCATTCTATTAGAAGGATATCTCTGGAATCGATAGTAATGAAAATAATGATGGAATTCATAGATTCCATAACTTACGAGTTGCTTGCACACTTAAATGAAGTTAAACTCTATGCTCCTAGTGATCAGAGGATAATCATAGATAAGCTTTGCAATGAACTTAAGGATAACGTAAATCAAACAATAAGGGTTGCATCAAGTATTCTAAGTAGGACAGCGAAGAAGAGAAGGGGATTATATCATGTGTACGGTAGAGTTAGGGTTCTTGGTGGAAGAGCACTAAATAAAATTGATGAAAAAGTTCTTGAAGAAATAAATGGATTGATGAGTGAGATAAATTTTGAGAAACTCGTAAATCTCATACCAAGTGAAATCACAAAGACAATAATAAATCTTCAAAGGATGATGTCATCAGCGATGATATACATAACCTCAAATGAGCAGCGCATGGAAATACATAAAACATATGAGGAGCAAATAAATAAACTTGCAATGAAACTTCAATTAGCAATCACATTATGTATGCTAATACTATGGTATAAACCATTCGAGAAGAACATATCCAAACTAAGATATCCAAATCATAAACTTAAACACAGCCCAACAAACATAAACGAAAATACGATACTAACACAATGGGCCAAGATGATTATCATAAAAATTCATGAAACAAGCGTCCTGAAATGCATAAAGGAGCTTGTGGAAGAGAATATTGAATCCACAAAATGCAAAGAAATTCTGGAATATTTAAAGAAGAATCTGACAACCACATCATCCATTACTTAATTGTAAATATGAGGTAGCTTCGAGTCTGGAATTATTGAGTCTACAAATTGCCTTTAAGTATTTAGATTCAAATATAAAGTATGTGATGTTATGAAGAAGTGATTAGTAATTAAGGGACCGAAGGTTCGAGATGTCGGCTATAGGCTCCTACTATTCGAATTAGCAGAATCAAGTGGTTTAGTGGGATTTCAAGCGAGGAACGTTAATGGTTATGTAAACTAATGGTTGATTTAACTACTTGTCATTTAAATTATCATTCCTCAATATAGATTCCATAGTTCTCCATTATATTTAAGCTGACAATTACATTTTTAAGTATAAACCATCTATAACTACAAACATTCTTCCTCTGGTAGTAGTATCCCTTAACTCTCTAATTCAATTATAGTCTACTAAATCAGTTCAGCATACTTTTCCTTTACAGCTAAAAGTTATCCCTTTTAGGGTTATTCAGAGACTCATAATAATATCTTCTTGGTGGAAACCTTGTTGAATAGCCTCCTAGACTCAGTATCAAATAGTGCCATCCTCACGGTCTTCCCATCCTTATGAACCTTAATCATAACATCATTTTGAAGGAGAGTATCAAGAATATAAAATCATTTGTCCAATCAGATTTTTAAAGACATTACTATTCTATTTGTTTAAGAATTCCTATTATGAATACATGTTTTCCATCATTATTTCTCATGGTTTATGAGGTAGTTTCTCATATATTGCTAGACCTATCAGCCATATGTAGTATGCTAATCCAAGCATCCCCATCCATATGCATAGAGTGTATATTTCTGGTTTTAATTTTGGGTTGTAAAGCGGATTTATTGTTAACGGGTATAGTGGTTTTATATCTTCGTATAATAGTGAGTCTAGGAGGATGTGTAACTCTGCCCCCAAGATTCCTGCAATTATGAATTGTCTTAGATCTAGATTGTCCCTTCCCTCCAATAGGAGTTTTCTGTATAACGTTTTTAAACTCCCTTCTAGGAGGTACATGATACAACCTAATACCAATCCAACTATTAATGCAGCTAAGAATGTGTGTAAGTATCCATGTAAGGGGTATTCCAGTTTAAGTGAGATTACGAGGAATGGTTCGACATCAATAATAATACTTGCTAAAATGAATGTTGGTGCATGTATACGCTTCCTTAATGGTAAACCTAAACCTAACCCTGGACCTAGATGTAAAAGTGTGAATGGCATGATTTATCGATATTAAATTTATTGTTTTATAACATTAATGTTTGTTGTGGTGTAGATGATGTGTTGATGTTTAATGTTAAATTTAATATTCTGTTTATTTTACTATTTTAGCTGATGGTGTTTTATGCGTTTAGGTGTTTCAACATTGTTTTGTATTGGTGAGCGATTTTCTAGGGTTGTAGAGTTTTTGAATTTGGTTGATGTTGAGCATTTGGAGGTTGTTGATGAGTGGCCTCATGAATTTAATGATTATAGGGTTAATTTGATTAGGAGAGTTGTTGAGGAGAGAGGGTTAAGCTTATCTATTCATGCACCATTTGCAGATGTTAATATTGCATCAATATCTCCAATTATGAGGAATTCTGCTTTGAGGAGGCTTAAGAGGTCTATGAAGTTTTCAGCAATATTGAATCCTACTGTTTGGGTTTTCCATTCAGGGGTTAGAAGTCCGATTAGTGGTATGCTTTCTAATATTGATTGGAAGTTAAATTTGAATTCTATACGTGAATTACTTCATGAAGCTAAGAAATACGATTTGAAGATAGCTATAGAGAATTTTCCGGAATCATCTGCATTTCTAGTTAGAGGGGTTGAAGATTTTGAGAAGCTTTATGAGGATTTGGATCTTGATGGATCGAGTTTGGGTATAGCGTTTGATGTTGGACATGCTAACATTGGTGGGTATATAGATGAATTTATGGAGAAGTTTGGGGAGAGAATAGTCCATGTTCACATTCATGATAACGATGGGAAGATGGATTCACATTTAGGTATAGGGTCTGGAAGTATAAATTGGATTAGAGTTGTAGATTCCCTTAAGAAAACGAATTATAGAAGTGTTTTAGTGATAGAATCCATTAGAGATGTTGAGGAAAGTATTAAGAGGGTAAAGAAGTTGATTCAGCATTAAACATTCGTGCTTATGAATTTAATGTCTCTATTAATATAAATTTAAATTTGATGCGCAAGTTATACTGTAAATTTTAGGTTAAATATAGTATTCTTAAATAGGTTATTATGGATGCAAGTATTAAAGTGGGCATGGAAACTATAAACCCTATTTTAATCCAATCTTTAAAGGATACGTGTTGTTTACGTTCAACGATACCTATGGCAACAATGTTGGCTGTACTTCCTATTGGTGTGAGATTCCCCATGTAAGTACCAGCATAGAGCATTCCCCACCAGTATGGGAAAACGTTTAACCCATAGTTTTGGAATTCTTTCACTACTGGTATTAATACGGCAACTGCTAGAACATTATCCATTAGGGCACTCATAAATCCAGCACTCAATACAAAGAACATATATAATTCAAGTCCTTTTAATCCAAGTTCCAAATAGCCTCTTGCAATTACATCAATTACTCCCACGTATTTTAAAGTTCCTACAGATGCAAATAAGACTAGGAAGAATAGTAGAGTCCACCAATCTACACGTTTCTCAATTATTTCTCTGGCCCTCACTCTTTCGAGTAGTAGGACTATGCCTGCAGCAGTTAGAGATACTCCAATTAGCATAACACCTTCAGGTAAGCCGAGAAGTACTTCTATTTGGTGGTGAAGGACTAGTCCAATTAATGTTCCAAGAAATATGATCCAATGAATAGTGTGATCCTTATTTTTAGGTTTATCTTCACTGGATATTTCTCCCACTTTTATGTTTTGAATGTACTTGGAATAGTATTTTGCACATATGAATGCTATTATCAATAATGAGATGAGAGCCATGGGTAAAGACCATATTAGGAAATCTATGAATGTTAATCCACCTTTTAATGCTATCATGACTCCTATGGGGTTACCGACTACTGTAGCGCTACTACCTATATTTGTAGCGAAGACTGTTGCCATCATTAATGGTACCGGATTAATTTTAGATATTGTTGCCAATTGTAAAACCAATGCTGTAATAAATAGTATCGATGTTACTTCATCGACTAAAGCGGCTAGTAGGAAGGAGGCTATCATGAGTGAATAGAAAACCCTAGTGGGGTTCCCTTTACCTATTTTCATTATTTTCTCCAGTATATACTCGAAGAATCCCCCTTCTTCAAGATAACCTATGACTGTCATCATTCCAACTAGGAAGATTATAACATCAAGTCCAGCGAACTCTATAAAATGTTCCACATCAAGTACTCCGAAGGCAAATAGAAGTGCAAGTGTGATAAAACCTATTGCAAGCCTAAATTTCCAAAATAGTAATATGGCAGCAATGTTTGCTACGAAAAGAGTAGTTGCTATTGTCTGGACATCTGTTAAGCCAAGCATAGGGCATAGAATAGCTGTAATTAGAGTTATGGCAATAAATACGATAGACTTCACTTTCTCTTTCATCTGAATCACCTGTTTCGCCCGCTTGAGCCATGTTCATCATTTCTCTGAGAATGGATTATGAAGTACTATATATAGCTTTTGTTCAGCGTTGATCGAATGGTGGATGTATTGTTAACAATTATTCTGTTCTCAATTTGCAACTTATATAGTATTTATTATCCTTCTTTGAAATCCATACATCATAACCCATGTTGTACATGGTCACTATTATATCACACCATGGGAAGGTGGTTGGATCCAAAATCGTTATTTCATATCCTCCATAGATTCTTGCCACCTTGCCAGTGGAACCAACAACTTTATTTAGAAAATCTTCCACATTTTCAACAGGCTTACTAAGAACTTCTAACCTTGCTCTTTTCTCTTCTGACTCCCTCTCCTTTTCTTGTCTAAAAATGGTAAGTTCATCTTCTAACCTTTTAATTTCACCTTCAAGTTCTTTAACTCTTACTTCTTGATTTAATCTAGAGGTCATTAGATTAACAGATTTTAGAAAACTTTCAGCATTCCTAGCTATCATGTCTTTAAAGCCGAGTCCTAATGCTAAACCTATGGCAAGTGCTACTCCACCTGCTAAACTCCAGACCATAGCGCTAACGAAAATATTGATTACCGTAATATCAAGTTTCATAACGGAAAGTGCAGTTAAAATTACGATAACATAAATGAGCAACCTTGTGAAAAAACTTACAAATCCCGTATATATAAATCCGATTTCTCTCAAGGAATTCACAATAATTTTCGATATGAAATCAGCGAATAAGAAACCAAATCCAATTATCAAAAAGCCTGAAATCAAGTAAGGTATGTACCCGACGACCATGTTGAGGAAGCTGCTTAAGGTGGTTATTTGGAGAATATCTGCCACAACAATTAAGGCAACTAAATATACAAACCACTTTGCTAGAATGCCAATCAGAAAGCTTAAAGTTAAATTAGCCTCTTTTAAAGTCTTACCCAAACTTGAACTGCCAATCACTTTATCTATGCCAAACCTACTTACTATAGCTGTCACCACTCTGCCCACAAGCTTTCCAACAATAAAACCTAATACTAATACTATAGCAACTTCTACAATCTTAGGCAAGATCGACAATATCATTTCTAAAATATCCTTTGGAATGTTAAAAATCATTAGCTATCCCCTCAATTCTCTGTACTCTTACTTAAATTGTCATCTCATTATTAAATATTTCGTCGCCATTTCTTTCTAATAAATCAAATAAGGATCTTATTGCCATCACAGTTATGACCGTTAGTGGAGCTGTCAATTAATTTACCTTTAACCCTTCTTTCTTGCTTGATTATTTTATTAATGGTTTTGGATGAACTCTTCCATGCATCTTCATTGCATATTCCAGGTTTTGTCTTTTTCAACCTTCATGTTTCGTGGATCAGAATACCTATATAAAGTTCATTGCAATCATGTGAAAAAATCTTTTACCCTTC
>JANZKA010000045.1 GCA_025060975.1 Candidatus Culexarchaeum nevadense | reverse complement strand
TAGCCTTCGACATTGGCTTTATGATTGGACCTATAATATTCGGATTTATTATAAAATCTTCAGGTAGCTACCTATCAATACTATGGCTTCTACCAATACTGACTTTTTCAGCATTACTTGTAGTGCAGATTATAGGGTTAATTGTGCATAGTAGACATAAAAAGCATCCAACCGTGAATATGTAAATAAAAATTGAGATTTATTTATTAATTTACGGCTTTCGGGATTCACTTTAAATCTTCAAGTATCGTTGTAAATGTGTCGTGATGATCCTCTTCCTCCTCTAATATTTCTCTAAATATATGTGCTGTTACATCATCACCTTCATCCAAAGCTTTTCTTATTATCTTCTTATAAAGTGTGATCGTCGCTTCCTCATCTTTAACGTCTCTTTCAAGCATTTCCTTTAAATTCTCCCCCACGAATATCTCCTTAGGTTTTGTTGTTGGTTTACCTCCTAGATAGACTAATCTCTCAGCTATTTTTTCTGCATGTTTCATTTCTTGAATTGCAATGTTCCTCAAGATATCCTTTACAACAAACCCCTTCACTCCACTCCATTGTACATGTTGCCACATATATTGTATGGATACTTGCATTTCAGAAGCTATTGCTTCATTTAATAATTCAAGTAATTCCTCTGAAACCATTTTACATCACTGGATAACACCTCTATTAAAACATTTATATATCGTTTTCCACGTTTCCTTCATTCATATCTTAATGCATCTACTGGATTCATTTTTGCAGCTTTCCATGCTGGATATGCTGATGATACTATTGCAACTAATACTGCAATCATTATTGACATTAATATATACGTTGGGGTTACTGCTGGAGTGTATGTGGATAGAACATTCTGTCCTGTAATCTCTACTCTCATCATTCCACTACTTAATAGTATTGGTATTACATGTGCAATAACTGAGCCTAATATCACTCCTATACAGCTTCCAAGAATTCCAAGGATTAATCCCTGTGAGAGATATAGTATAAGGACTCCTCTATCTTTCATTCCAATAGCCTTAAGTATTCCAATTTCTCTAATTCTCTCTAATACCGATATGGTCATTATGTTGAATGTCCCAAGCCCTGCCGCTACGAAGGATGTTCCAGCAATGCTCACTAATAGTAGGTTTATTTGTGCTGTTATTGCTTGAACTGTGCTTGTAATTTGCTTTATTGAGGTTATGCTAACTCTTCCTCCAAACATGTATCTTATCAGGTTCATGACGTTGTCCACATCATCAATGCTATTTGTCTTTACTATCATTGATGTGTATCCACTAGTTCTTAGTAGTAGTCTGATGTAGTCTATTGGGATGAATATTGTGTTGTCTGGGTTTATTACTGTTGATGTTCCGTAGAAGTCGAGGATTCCCACTGTAATCATCATTATGTTTCTAGATCCAATCCGAATTAGTATTGGTTGCCCAATATCATATCTATATGTTCCTGCGTCGTCTATTGCTATATTGTAGCCTATAATTGCTTGAGGTGATGGTACATCGTTATATGTTTCCCCCTTAATTAGGTTTATGCTTCCCAATATTGTTTGCATAGCTGTGGTGGATGCTCCAAGTATTGTTATCCTATCATTTATTCCTGTAGCTCTTGCAGTGGTTGCGAATACTGGAGCTACATTTGCCACGCCACTTAAATTTTTAACATTTGATACGTCTACGTCTGTAAATAGGCTTCCGCTTCTCACAGTAACTATTATTGTGTTTGGTCCAAGTTTTTCCAAGCTTTTGAATATTTCACTGCTAACCCCCTCAACTTGTGCTGAAAGTGCAACTATACTTGTTACACCTACGGCTATTGCCAAAATTGTTAGTATGGTTCTAGCTCTTCTCTCCATTAATTGTTTAAATGCCAATTTCAATAATTCCTTTATCTTCATTTCTTCCTCCTCCGCCTCATTATTAGTACTCCTGATATGATCATGATTACAGCTATTGTAGATATTATGGTTATTGGGCTTGTGAGAATAGATGTTAATGTACTTCTACTTTGTGTAGTGGTTGTTGTTGCTGTTGTTGGAGATACGTTTATTACTATCTCAAATGTCTTGTCGCTTATGTTCCTAAGATTATCCATATACCTTAGTATAACTGGTAATCTCATTTGTGTTAGTGTTGTGTTTAGTAGTTGTAGGTTTATTGTGAAAATTGTTGGCATGTTTACGTCTATGTTTCCTATGTATACTGATCTGGATCCAAGGGGTTGTATTGGTAGGTTTTCCAGTATTGGAATAGCATAGGTTGCATATGCTGTTGATGTTCCAACATTTGTTATTGTTATGGTTATTGAGAAGGGTGAGTTTGGCTTTGGAGATGCAGGTATTATTGCCACATCTGTTAATGTTAATTCTATGAACCCTCTTAATAGCACTGTGGTTTGACGGGTATCGCTAATCGATAACCCTCTAGCTGTATCGTAATAGGTTGTTGAGATGGTTATAGTTCCCGTGGCCGCCGTAGTTAATGGAACATATATCTCCATTGGTATTTTTACACTTTGTTGTGGGTTTACGTCTCCTATGTATATTGTTGATGATCCAAAAACCTTTAATGTGGCGTCTGTGGATATGCTCATCTTCACGTTTCTAATTGTGCTGTATCCATTGTTTGATATGGTCACATTGAGTTTGTTTACTCTCCCTATGTAAAGTTCTCCACTACTTAATCTTACATCTACATTTGGTTGTGGATCTTGTGGATTTACTAGTACTTGTACGCTCTCCGTCTTGGTGTAAATTGAGTTTTTAGGTCCAATGTATCTCAAGTCAAAGTTTATTTGAACAGTTTTCCCTTTCAATCCACTTGGAACGTAAATTTCAATTGTTGATGTAGCGTTTTCACCTGGCTTTATATGCTCAACATAAGTGTTTCCTACGTTATTTATCGTTATGCTACTAGAATATGCCCTTGATATCTGTATATAATATGCATCTGCATCCCCCACGTTTTTGATGATTAACGATACCCTCTGTTTACCTTCAATTAGAGTTTCGTTGCGTAAGCTTAATTGTATATTTGGTCTTCCAGTTATTTCCAGTGGTATTTGTATTGTTTGAGTGATTAATCCATAGTTTGATACGAAGTATTCTAAGTTTAAGTTTGATAGGTATGTGCCTTTAAGTGCTTGTGGCGATACATATACTTGGTATGTCAATTGTATTATAGAACCCGGGGTTACTGTTGACTTATAGTATATTGTTGCTGTATTACTTTTATCTGATGTTTTGAATGGTTCTGGGAGGCTTAGTTTTGCCACTAAATTATTGAAGCCCCATCTCCCTTCATATCTTAATATTATGGTTAACGTTACATAATCTCCTCCAGTAACTTCTATTTGGCCAGTATCCCCCCAGTATGCTGATAATAATTTGAATTCGCTATTTTCTCCCATACACGTGATTGTTGTTAATGAAACTATCATTATCAGAGTCAAGCTCATTATTATGAGTTTATTCTTCCTCATAATTCTGAAACCTCCTCAACGTTTTCTATAACTCCATCTCTCAATCTTACCACCATATCACAGAATCTTGACAACTCTATGTTATGTGTCACCATTATTATAGTCATCCCTTTTTCATCGACAAGTTTTCTGAAGATTCCCATTATTATCTTTGCATTTACACTATCAATGTTTCCAGTAGGTTCATCGGCAAGTATTAGTTCTGGATCATTTACAAGGGCTCTTGCTATTGCAACTCTTTGTCTTTCGCCACCACTAAGCTCATTTGGCTTCTTCTTCACTTTATCTTCAAGTCCTAAGATCCTCAGTATATTCATGGCTTTTTCCCTTCCTTCCCTCTCATTAACTCCCCTTATAGCCATTGGCAACATAACATTTTCCAGCACATTTAGATATCCAATTAAGTTAAAGAATTGAAATACAAATCCTATTTTCTCATTCCTATACTCTGCAAGCTCATCGCTTGTTAACTCCTCCAAATTTCTACCACAAGATATTATTTTCCCTTCTGTCGGTCTGTCTAAACCCCCTATCAAGTTTAGTAATGTAGATTTACCTGAACCTGATGGCCCCATCACCGCTATGAATCTCCCCTTTGGGAATGATATGCTCACATTTCTCAGCGCTGGATACTTGACCTTCCCAGTAACATAAACCTTCGAAACATTTTCTAATCTAACTATATCCATAATTTCCCTCCATTAATCTTGGTAATAATGTTACCACCATTACATACTACATAGATATAACATTTACTTAAGTTTTACATATGTATTGCTAAACTACCATGCAACTTTCATCGTATAATTTGTTGCTTATTCACCTAACCTATTGAAATGAATACTTAATCCGGTAACCCAGTATGATATTGGAAACAAATAATAGTGTAATTAGTTGGAATCTTCCAATGTTCTTCAATTCTTCAAGACCTACTTTTTAATAGTTTCCAAGATTCCTTGTTGTATGAATTGGCGCCGGGGGCGGGATTTGAACCCGCGAGTCCCCGAAGGGACACAGGCTCTCCAGCCCTCTTCTTTAATTTTCCATCTCGAGGCCTGCGCCTTACCGCTAGGCTACCCCGGCTTAAAGATTTATGATAAAAAATCAAAATAAATTGTTTATGTGTTTGTCTACTATTGAATTCTCATAATTTTACTATGCACATTAAGGTTGGTTAGAATTTTATAGATTTTTCACACTGGATACTTCAAGCTTTTCTGTAGTCTTTTTGTTGCCAATTTTATGTCTTCTCCAGTTACAGTCTTTCTATTTGCATGTTGAGCTAATTCTATTGCTTCTTTCGATATTTCTATAGCCATATCTTCAAGTATTTCTCTTAAGGCTTCAGCTGCTTCTACACTTACTCTGTGAGCTCCAGCTTTTCGAACCAGTCTTTCTATGGGTGCTAGTGGGAGTTCGGGCATTTTAACACCATTAAAAACTTTTGTTCTCCTAATATTAATTATTTTCTGTTAATAATCGTTAATGAGTATGCTTTTTACTTTTGGCACCTTCGATATGTTTAAATAATATTCTGTTATTTTTTACTCTTTAGAGGGGTCTGTTTGGGGAAGGTGCGAACGAAGGTTGTGAAGAATCTGGCTAGGAAGTTGTTGGAAACATATCCAGATCTTTTCACCACAGATTTTGAGAGGAATAAACAGTTGGTTAAAGAGTTGACTGACATTAAATTTAAGCATTTACAGAATAGAGTTGCTGGTTACGTAACCCATTTGGTTAAGATTAATATGCGTTCAGAAGCTGTGGAGACTGAACTTACTGAAGTTGAGGGTGAAGTTGAATCTACTGAAGGTTAGAGTATATTTACAATTCTCCGCAATATTACCCTTAAATTGTATTTTAGTATATCCTTCTCCTTCCTAGTGAGCTTCTCTTCCATAAGTATTCTGATTGA
The DNA here is from genome assembly GCA_025060975.1 of Candidatus Culexarchaeum nevadense. Taxonomy (GTDB): domain Archaea; phylum Thermoproteota; class Methanomethylicia; order Culexarchaeales; family Culexarchaeaceae; genus Culexarchaeum; species Culexarchaeum nevadense. The sequence goes on along the minus strand of JANZKA010000045.1, from coordinate 2,792 downwards.
ATTGTCATTGAAAATTATGCTTCGTACTTGTTTACCTATTATATTCTTTATGAGGTTTTTTACATCTTCAACGCTGGCTTTAGGTATTTCTCTTATAGCATTTTTACAGAGGTTTATGCATGTAGTTCCTGATACGTAGGCATTTGCACAGCATGATGAGGGGAAGGCTTTAAGCCCCTTTTCCTCAGCTATCTCCATTATCTTCTTTTTCATTTTTCCAGCTTCCTCTCCCTCGATAGCTTCTCTTATGAGTTTCACATTCAATCCTGCTTTACTCATCCTTTCCATAACTCCTTTAGTTAATCTTAGTGATCCTGCAACTATGCCTATGGCTCCAGCTCTTTTTGCTTCGTCAATTATCTCTTCAGCTTCATTGTCTGTTATTCCTGGAATTATTGGTCTAATGAAGACTATTGGTTTTAATCCTTCAGCTTTTAAATTCCTTATAGTTTTAATTCTAAGCTCTATGTCTGGGGCTTTTGGTTCTAGTACGTTTTTGTTCTTTAATGTGACTATTGTTATTAGGGGGCTTATCGGTATCTTTATTTGTGCTATCTTCCTTGCCAATTCCTCATCTATATATTCTTTCGTGGAGAATTGTACTGGGTTTCCAAGTTCTTCAAAAGCTTTTATGTATTCCATGGTTTTGTTCCTAACATTTTTGTGAAATGGTTCTGTAACGCTTCCTATAGCAATATATGTTCCATTTATTGTTGGCATGAAGTATGGGTTTGATAGCAATGCATATACCATTTCAGTTCCATTTAGCCCGTATGGTGTTATGTTATTGAAGTTGTATCCCATGTCTTGTATGTAGCAGTATGTGCATTGATTTACACATCCTATGGCTGGGTGTATGGTTAATCCACATGGTCTAGGTTTCCTCTTGGCATGATGATCTGAAGATGCTTTGATAATTGATTTCTCAGGGAGCTTTTCTCTATACTTCTCTTTCAACATCATTTTCCGTAGTGGTATGCTAGTTAGATCCATTTGGTGTAACCATAAAATTGGTTTATAAATTAATAAATATATTATTTATTGAATTTGTTTGGTGACGTTGCCTATGACGTTGTCTTTGTGCCTATCCTTTATGGATTTTACTGAAGAATTAGCTTTAGTTTCCGTGGATATGCTTTATCCACATGAGGAGATTATTCCATCAATTTTAAATAGGCTTGTGGAGGATATTAGGGATTGTGGTGTTTTTAAAGATCCAATAATGGTTGATTCTAATTCTAATGTTGTTCTGGATGGTATGCATAGGCTTGCGGCTTCTAAGGTTATTGGGTTTAAGTGGATTCCAGTTTGCTATGTGGATTATATGAGTGATCGTGTTAAGGTTTATAGGTGGTGGAGAGTTATTTCAGGTAGTGGATTTAGAGAGTTTGTTGAAAAATCTTTTAATGTTGATTTCCTTGATAGGAGCGTTATTGATGATTATATTTCAAAATATCCATTGCTGGTTTTTAGAGATGGTTTCTATCTTTTCCATGCAAGTGGGGTTTTTGAGTCTTTATTGTTGGTTAAAGATTTGGAAGCTAGTTTTTCATCGAGAGGGTTTAGTGTAAGTTATGATCTTGAATCTGATGCTCTTTCTAAACTTGATTCAGGTGTTTGCTCTGCGGTTTTGACTCTTCCAAGTGTTTCGAAGAGGGATGTTGTTTTACTGGCTCTTTCAGGTAAGATTCTCCCCCATAAGTCCACTAGGCATGTCTTTCCATTTAGACCTATGGGCATAAATTTACCATTAAATATATTGTTTATGGATAGCTTTGAAGAAGCCTCCATAATGTTTATAAATCACATTAAGAGTAAGGTTGTAAAAATATATCCTCCGGGTTGCGTTATTGATAGGAAGTATGATGAGTATTTGTATGTATTTGAAGGGTGAGGGGTTTGAGGGTTAAATTTCTAGGTCATTTGAAGAATGTTTTCGATGGTGGATTAATGTTTCTAAGCGGAGTTGGGGGGAAGAAGCTTAGAGATGTTCTATTAATGGTTTATGATCTATTGGGGGGAGCTTCAAATGAGGTCTTTGATGGTTCACCTGAGAAGATTCGTCCAAGTATACTCCTACTGGTTAATGATGTTTCCTATGATGTTCTCGGTTTGGATTACATTGTAAATGAGGATGATGAGCTTGTCTTTATACCAGCAGTTCATGGTGGATAGGTGATTCCATTTGAATTTGGATTTCTTCTTTTACCCAAAGTCTGTGGCTGTTGTGGGTGCATCTACAATTCCAGGTAAGGTTGGATATGAGCTTGTTAAGAATATTGTTGAAGCGGGTTTTGGAGGTGATATCTTCCCAGTTAATCCTAAGGGTGGAAGCATACTTGGGTTGAAGGTTTACCCTTCAGTTAAGAGTATACAGTCAATCCCGGATTTAGCTGTGATTGTGACTCCAGCTGAAACTGTTCCCGGAATTGTTGGGGAATGTGGTTCTATTGGTGTTAAGGGTGTTGTGGTTATTTCCGGGGGTTTTAGTGAAGTTGGGAATAGATGGTTGGAAGAGGAGTTGGTTGCATATGCACGTAAGTATGGTGTTAGGGTTATAGGGCCTAATAGTGCTGGGATAATAAATACTTCAATAAATTTCCATGCATGTATGGAGTTCAGAGTTCCAAGGGGGCCTATATCACTTATATCTCAGAGTGGAGCTGTTGGTGGCATCTTATTTGCATTGGCGAGGGAGGGTTGTATTGGATTTAGCAAATTTGTTAGTTGTGGGAATTCATGTGATGTAAGTGAAGTGGAAGTTTTGGAGTATCTTTTAATGGATGATGATA
>JANZKA010000044.1 GCA_025060975.1 Candidatus Culexarchaeum nevadense | reverse complement strand
CGGTTAGTGCAGCACCATCAGCTGAAGCAAAACCAAAAGAAGAAAAGAAGAAAGAGGAGGAAAAGAAGGAGGAAGAAGAGGAAGAAGTAGCAGAAGGATTAGCAGCACTATTCGGATAAACAACTTTAAATATACGTTTTGTAACTCATTTAATCGCGTATTGGAGGTGATTAATATAGAATACGTATATGCAAGCCTCCTCTTACATTACGCTAAAAAACCAATCGAAGAAAAAAGTTTGAGAAAGATATTAGAGGCAGCTGGAATAGAAGTGGATGACATAAGATTAAAGGCTATGGTGGCTGCATTAAAGGAAGTCAACATAGATGAAGCAATAAGCGCAGCATCAGCAATAACTCCAACAGTAGCAACAATGCCTGCAGCGGTTAGTGCAGCACCATCAGCTGAAGCAAAACCAAAAGAAGAAAAGAAGAAAGAGGAGGAAAAGAAGGAGGAAGAAGAGGAAGAAGTAGCAGAAGGATTAGCAGCACTATTCGGATAAACAACTTTTCAAAATTAAGGTTTTTAGGAGGACTTTTATTAAGCTCAGTATATAAGGGGAATTTTAGTAAATCAATCAAGTTATTTCAAGGTAGTTAATATATAGCTGTTGAGACTTATCATTAATTTGTATAATGCAATTCAATGGATGGTGAATAAATGAATGAAAGGGAATAAAGAGGAATATGCAATAGACTATTTTAAGAAATATGGTTTTGAAAGGAAAATATGTAAAAACTGTGGGACCCCATTTTGGACGCTAAACCATAATAGAACAACTTGTGGAGAAGCACCATGTGAACCCTATGATTTCTTGATAAACCCAATTATGAAAAAATATGATTCAATAGATGATTTGAGAAATGCATTTTTGACATACTTCAATAAGAATGGACATGCCATAATAGAGCCATACCCAGTAGTGGCAAGGTGGAGAGACGATATCTATCTGACTATTGCTAGCATAGCAGTATTTCAGCCACACGTAACTAATGGAGAAGCAGACCCACCTGCAAATCCATTAGTAATTTCACAGCCATGTATAAGGTTGGTCGACGTTGATGATGTAGGAAAAACCATGAAGCACTTAACGATATTTGAAATGGCAGCTCATCATGCCTTCAATTATCCAAATAAAGAGATCTATTGGAAAGAAAAAACCGTAGAATTGTGTCATAACTTTTTAACAGAAATCATGAAAGTAGACCCTGTTAACATAACGTACAAAGAGGGCTGGTGGGAGGGAGGAGGGAATGCAGGCCCCTGTCTAGAGGTGTGTGTAGGAGGATTGGAGATAGCCACACTAGTATTCATGATGTATAAAACGGTAAATGACAAATACGAGTTAATGCCAATGCGAATAGTTGACACAGGATATGGGCTTGAAAGAATACTATGGGAATCGCAAAGCAAACCAACAATATTCCATTCCATATACGACGAAATACTAAATGAAGTTCTCTCAAGAAGTGGTATTGAAGACAAAACTGAAATACTAAGAGAATACGTATACAAATCTTCGATAGGAGGAAAACAAGACTTAAAAATATATGGGGAATACTTGAGTAAAATACAAGGAATATTCGCACTACTAGACTATACGAAATGTTTAACATTCATGCTTGCAGACGGTCTTGTACCATCAAATTCTGGAGGAGGATATCTTGCAAGACTACTTATAAGGAAAACTTTAAGATTAATTAACACAACAAGAATAAATCTTTCACTAAAAGATTTAATTAAACTTCAAATAAGGAAATGGGGGAAAACGTACAAACACATAACAGAAATGGAGGAAGAAATATATGACATGTTAAGTGAAGAAGAAGAGAAATACATTGCTACGATGAGGCGTGGAGAAAGAATTGTTCAAAACATAATAAGTGAGGTAAAGAAGAAAGGGATAGATACAATACCACTCTCGAAACTCATAGAACTTTACGATTCACAGGGAATACCACCAGAAATGATCCAAGAAGCTGCAAAGAAAAGCAATGTAAATATAGAAGTTCCAGAAAACTTTTACTCAGAAGTTGTAAAAAGACATTTGAAAGTGAAGAAGGAAGAAGAGGGGAAGGAATTAAGTATAAACATTGAAAAGTATCCACCAACCAGAAATATATTCTATGAAAACCCATACCAATTCGAATTCAAAGCAAAAGTCATAGGAATTGAAGGAAACAATGTAATACTAGATTCCACAGCATTTTATCCTGAAGGAGGAGGACAACCCTGTGATCAAGGGATAATAACATGGAATAGGGGAAAATCAAAAGTTATAAATGTACAAAAAATAGGGAATGTAATTCTACATGAAGTAGAGGGGGATAAACCGCCATTAGGAGAGACCATACATGGATCCGTAGATTTTGAAAGGAGATTGGCATTAATGAGAAGCCATACAGCCACACACATATTAGTAGCTGCGTTAACGAAAGTGTTAGGAAGACACGTTTGGCAAACTGGAGCACAAAAAGACGTCTACAAAAACCGTTTAGATATAACACATCATAAACAATTAAGTGATGATGAAATAGAGAAGATTGAAGAAATCGCTAACGATTATGTTTTAAAAAATGTTGATGTAAAGGTATTTGAAATACCGAGAGCTGAAGCAGAGAGAAGATATGGAATAAGAATTTATCAAGGAGGTGTCGTGCCAGGCGGAAATGTGAGAATAGTGGAAATAGAAGGAATAAATGTTCAAGCATGTGGAGGATTACATGTAAAAAGGACAGGTGAAGTGGGATTAATAAAAATATTAAAGTGTAGTAAAATTCAAGATGGAGTTATAAGACTTGAGTTCACATGTGGATTATCATCACTAAAACATGTGCAAAGAAAGGAGAAACTAATGAAAGAAGTTACAAGGATTCTAAATACACAAGAAGAACATATAGTAAAAAGTATTGAAAAACTAAAAGGTGAAATTGAAAGAGCAAAATTGGATTATAGACAGCTCTGGAAGAAGTACATTCAAGAGATAGTATTGAAAAACATAACTCTAAATCCGATAATCTGTGACCATATAAAGATATTTGTAGCGAAATTTAATGAACTCACAAAACAACAGATGATAGAAATTGGTGGGGAAATCTTAAAGCTAGAAAAGGAATCCATAGCCATAATATTAAACATGAACACTGATCTCATAAATTACGTAGTAATGATGAATGATGATTTAACGAAAAAGGGGCTAGACGCATCTTTAATTGCGGAAAGGATATCAAGAATCTTAGAAGGGAAAAGTGGAGGAGAGAAAACAATAGCACAAGGATATGGTAAACGAATGGAAAAAATCAACATGATAGAAGAAGAAGTAGAAAAGTGCATTAGAGGAATGCTAAAAACTTAGTATTACATTAAATAGTGATTGAGTAATGGAAATGAAACAAACATGACACACATAAACTTAGACCTGCTAAAAGAAGCAATAATAGATATGAGGTACCTACTTAATAGAGGGTATAATCGTAAGACTGCGGCAGACTACGTAACATCAAGGTATAAATTAAGCAAAGAAGAAAGAGCCATAATATTTAGAGCTGTATACCCAGATGAGCAAGCAAAGAATAGATTAAAAAAATTAATAAGTAATCCGGAAGAAATTACCGGGAGAACGCTTTTAATAGATGGATTCAACAATATAATCACGATAGAAAATGCATTAAAAGGGGCAATACTAATAAAGTGTGACGACGGGTTAATACGTGACATATCATACACTTCCAGAAAGTTCAAATTAACACAATATACCGAAACAGCAATCATAATGATATTTGAGATATTAAAAATATACAAACCAAAAGAATCAATATTCTTTTTCGATGAACAAATAAGCTTTAGCGGTGAAATAGCATCAAAAATAAGGCAGAAAATGAGGGAAGAAGGGATAAATGGATATGCAAAAACATGTAAAAGAAATGATACTGAAATTATATTAAAGGAAGAGGGGATAATAGCTTCAAGCGATTCCCTAATAATGGAGAAAGCCGAAAGAATATTTGATCTCGCTGGCTACATAACAAATTCAAAATTCAAAGAAAGAATACTTGACATCACAGTATTTAAGTAACCCAATACACAAACATGACATTTACTTTTATAGCAAACTGAAAAAGGCATACCACAATATACGACTGGGCCCGCCGGGATTTGAACCCGGGACCCCTGGCTCCGAAGGCCAGTGCTCTATCCAAACTGAGCTACGGGCCCATTAATCATTACAATACCATAAAAATATAATGGCTAAACTCAGCTTAATATTTATCATTACGAAAAATATTAATAGATATACTCGATTTAATTTTTAATAATAAACTCTAGCCCAGGTGGTGTAGCCCGGTCTAACATCCGAGCCTGTCGAGCTCGGGCCCCGGGTTCAAATCCCGGCCTGGGCGCCACTAAATACCGTTGTTACATGGTACAGTAATTTTTTAATACTTATACTAGCATGAAATATTTTAGATTTAGTTTCAGTTAGAAAGTGGGCCCGTAGCTCAGCCAGGACAGAGCAGTGGGCTTTTAACCCATTGGTCGCGGGTTCAAATCCCGCCGGGCCCGCTAAAAAATCTTACAATACTAGTAATTGATAGGTAGAACAAGCAATGCGTCATGATCTCTATTTCAGTTAATGATGAAGCGAAATATTTATTGGTTAGTATTTACGCTTAACATTTTTGACTTAATATTTAATGTTTGGTGATATGGAAATGAGTAAAAAGTTTTCAATTTTTGACCATGTTCTTGTACCACAACATATATTATTAAGTAAGAAGGAGGCTGAGGAAGTTTTAAAGCAACTTGGTGTAAAACCTCATCAATTACCTTATATACGCGTTAGCGATCCAGCTGCAAGAGCTTTGGGAGCTAAGAGGGGGGATATAATAAAGATTATTAGGAAAAGTCCTACTGCAGGAACTACCATTGTGTACAGGTATGTGGTTCCAGGATAAATGGAATGGTGAGAAGAATGGTTAAGTTGAAAGATGAGGATAGATGGGCTTTAATGGAAGCCTTTTTTAGAGAGAAAGGTCTTGTCAGGCAGCATCTGGATTCATTTAATGATTTCGTGACTATAGGTATTCAACAAATAGTAGATGAGCAAGGGGAAATAGAAACAAGTATACCTGGATTAAAGGTTAGGTTAGGGGATGTAAAGATAGGGGAGCCAACAGTCCTTGAAGCTGATGGTTCTGAGGATAAAATATACCCTATGGATGCCAGACTTAGAAATCTAACTTATGCAGCTTCAATATACTTAACAATGATACCAGTCGAGGATAATATAGAAGGAGAGAGGGTAGAGGTTTTCATAGGGAGACTTCCAATAATGGTTAAATCCGTTAAATGTAGATTAAATGGGTTAAGTAGGGAACGACTTATAGAGGAAGGAGAAGACCCGGATGATCCTGGAGGCTACTTCATAATAAATGGTTCTGAAAGAGTACTTGTAGCACAAGAAGACCTTGTAGCAAACAGGATATTGGTGGATGTTGGTAGAGCAGGTTCTTCCGCAACACATACGGCGAAGGTATTTTCAACAGCGGCAGGGTATAGGGTACCAATAACGCTAATTAGATTGAGAGACGGAACACTCCACGTATCATTCCCATCAGTTCCTGGAAAGATACCATTATGCATCCTCATGAAGAGCCTTGGATTAAAAACTGATAGGGAAATAGTGGAAACAGTCTCAAATGACCCTGAAATACAGCAATTAATGATACCTTCACTAGACCAAGCCTCTGCAATAACAACAGTTGAAGATGCCTTAGATTATATCGGAAACCGTGTTGCAATAGGGCAAACTAGGGAATATCGTATTCAAAGAGCACAGCAAATACTTGATAAATACTTCTTACCACACTTAGGGACAGATCCCAGAAGTAGAAGAAAGAAAGCATTATTCTTGGGGCAAATGGCAGAAAAGCTACTTGAATTAGTGCTAGGTAGACGAAAACCAGATGATAAAGATCATTACGCAAACAAACGATTAAAACTTGCTGGAGACTTACTAATGAGCCTATTCAGAGTGGCATTTAAGAACCTATGTAGAGACATAAGATATCAACTCGAACGTGCAAAAAGCAGAGGGAGAAGAATAAACATAGTGAATTTAGTACGAGCAGACATAATCACAGAGAGATTAAGACATGCCATAGCAACTGGTAATTGGGTTGGAGGAAAGGTAGGTGTAAGCCAACTTTTAGATAGAACAAATTACATGTCAACATTAAGTCATCTTAGAAGAGTCGTTTCACCATTAAGTAGGAGCCAACCACACTTTGAAGCAAGAGATCTACATTCAACACACTGGGGAAGACTATGCCCAACAGAAACCCCTGAAGGTCCTAACTGTGGCCTCGTAAAGAATCTAGCATTAATGGCAATGGTGTCCGTGGGTACAGATGAAGAAAGCATAGAGAGAAAGCTTATCCACCAACTTGGAGTTATACCCATAGAAGTAGCAAAACGGGAAAAGATAACTGGCGCAAAAGTATTCTTAAATGGATGCCTAATAGGTATACACCCAAACCCAGAAGTCCTCTGCAAAGAATTCAGAAAACTCCGCAGACTTGGTAAAATACATTATGAAGTGAATATTGCACATTACAAAGATGAATACATAAATGAAGTTTACGTAAATTGCGACGCAGGAAGAGTTCTACGTCCACTACTCATAGTTGAAAATGGAGAAGTAACTATCACAGAGGAAATAATCAATAAAGTGAAGAGAGGAGAACTTTCATGGAGTGATGTTGTGAAAAACGGATACATAGAATACCTAGATGCAGAGGAGGAAGAAAATGCATACATAGCAGTAAAACAGGAAGAATTAACTAGAGAGCATACGCATCTAGAAATAGCTCCACCAACGATACTTGGAATATGTGCATCCATAATACCCTACGCTGAACACAATCAATCTCCAAGAAATTCATATGAAGCAGCTATGGCAAAACAAGCTTTAGGACTATACGCAATAAATGAACGGATAAGAATGGATTCAAGAGCACATCTACTACACTACATCCAGAAACCCATAGTAACAACGAAACCTAGCAAGATAGTTAAATATGAAGAACGTCCTGCAGGACAAAACTTAATAGTCGCAGTCTTAACATATTCGGGATACAACATTGAAGATGCAATAATAATAAACAAATCATCGGTGGAAAGAGGCTTAGGACACTCGACATTCTTCAGATGCTATGAAGTGGAAGAGAAGAGATATCCTGGAGGAGAAGTTGACAGAATAGAAATTCCAGATCCATCTGTAAGAGGATACAGAGTGGCTGATGCATATAAACTACTTGATGAAGATGGAATAATAGAACCTGAAGTCGAAGTAAAAGGTGAAGTCGTATTAGTTGGGAGAACAAGCCCACCACGATTCTTAGAAGAACCTACTGGAATAAGAGTTGAAGAGCGTACAAGAAGAGAGACATCTCTCACACTATCACATGGAGAAAGTGGAATTGTCGATAAAGTTTTACTCACAAAAACTTCTGAAGGAGATAGATTAGTAAAAGTGAGGGTAAGAGAGATGAGGATACCTGAGATAGGCGACAAATTCGCATCCAGACATGGCCAGAAGGGGGTGATAGGCATGTTAGTCCCACAAGAGGACATGCCATTCACAGAAGATGGAATAGTCCCAGACCTAATAATAAATCCACATGCATTCCCATCAAGAATGACACTAGGACAATTATTAGAAAGTATAGCTGGAAAAGTTGGTGCACTTGCTGGAAGATATGTCGACGGAACGCCGTTTGAAGGTGAAAAGGAGGAAGATCTAAAGGAAGAATTAAAGAGACTTGGATTCAAATCAAATGGATGCGAAATAATGTATGACGGAAGAACAGGACAAATGTTAAAAGCAGAGGTTTTTATAGGAGTTGTATACTACCAGAAACTACACCACATGGTTGCAGATAAAATGCATGCACGTGCAAGAGGACCTGTACAAATACTAACTAGACAACCAACAGAGGGGAGGGCGAGGGAAGGAGGACTAAGATTTGGAGAAATGGAGAGAGACTGCTTAATAAGTCATGGAGCATCAATGTTGCTAAAAGATAGATTATTGGAAGAATCCGACAAAACAACTATATATGTATGTGAAAGATGCGGAACTCTAGCATATTATGATGGGAATAGAAAAGAATATGTTTGCAGAATTTGTGGAGATAAGGCAAAAATTTCACCAGTAATAATGTCGTATGCATTCAA
>JANZKA010000043.1 GCA_025060975.1 Candidatus Culexarchaeum nevadense | reverse complement strand
TAGTCTTAGAAGGGAGGATAACGAAAGAGAGAGCACCAGAAGGGCCATTCCTAGACATAACTGAAACCTACGACATGGAAAGAGAACAACCAATAATAGAAGTGAAATACATAACCCATAGAAGAAACCCAATATATCAAGCCCTAATACCCGGGAAAAGTGAACACAAAATACTAATGGGAATGCCCATGGAACCACTAATATACAATGAAGTAAACAAGATATGTAAATGCCTAAATGTATACATAACCCCTGGAGGGACTTCATGGCTACATGCAATAATACAAATAAAGAAGGAGAGGGATGATGATGCAAAAAAAGCTATAGAAGCAGCCTTCAAAGCCCACAAATCATTAAAACACTGCATAATAGTGGATGAGGATATAAACATATACGATATGGAAGAAGTGGAGTGGGCAATAGCAACAAGAGTACAAGCAGACGAAGACATATACATTTATAGGGGGGAAAGAGGGTCATCACTAGACCCATCAGCAAAATACATCCCAGGAGAGAAACCCATAACAGCGAAAATGGGGATAGATGCCACAATACCATTAGGAAAGAAGGATAAACCATTCAAAAAGGAGAAATATAAACAAGTAAACGTTGAAGAATACTTATCATAGCAAAAAATAAGTAGAAGGCATATTAAAATTGAATTAGCCAATGAAGAATTTGCCGAGTGCCGACCACAAAAGTGGGGTGAAGAAAAGGCTAATGCCGAGGCAAAAATTAAATCCAAATAACGAGAAATTTATTAATGAACGGAATGAATGCAGAAAACCCAAAAGAGGAAGAACAATCAGATAAATATGTTGAAGCAAAAGTGAAGATAGATAGAGAACTATACGAAGCATTAATAGGGATTATGAGAAGCAGATCACTAAACAGAATAGTAAATGAAGCATTAAGAGAATACATAAGCAGAATGGGGATACCCCGAAAAGAATCAAGGAGATATGCTGGAGGCAGAATAATAATGGAATACATCAAAGAAAAAGCTAAATTAGAAGGAGAACCCCTGAAGATAGATGATATAGCTGAAGAATTAGAATCAGAATATGGAATACCAAAAATGAAAACCCTAGAAATAATAGATAAAATGTTAAAAGAAGGCTTACTATACCAGCCAAAACCAGGAAAAGTAATGCCCACATAATTCCTGGGGTATTCTTCAAAAATGATAATACCAAAAGAATACTATTCAAAAGATCCTGAGCAAGTTGCAATAAAATTTCTTGGAAAGCTACTTGTAAGAGAATTAGATGGCAAGAGAATGTCAGGATACATAGTTGAAACAGAAGCATACTACGGTGCATGGGACCCAGCATCAAAAGCATATAAAAGCCAAAAGGGGGATTTAGCCAAAACATTATATGGAGAAGTAGGATTAACACTGATATATGGAATTCATGGGAAATGGTTATTGAATATAGTGGCACATAAAGGTGATGGCGGAGCAGTACTAATAAGAGCCATAGAACCCCATGAAGGATTAGAATACATGATAAGAAACTCTGAAACAATAAACCCATCTAAAATAACTAATGGACCTGGAAAACTATGCAAAGCACTATCCATAGACAAAAAACTACACAAAAAACCAGTATACACAAGAGAAAGCGGATTATGGATTGAAGAAGGAAGAGAAGTTAAGGAATTGGAAATAGCAAGAAGCCACAGAATAGGAGTTAAAATAGACCTAGAGAAACCACTAAGATTCTATATTAAAGGAAATCCATACGTATCAAAAAGGAAACAAGGAAATAAACAATAAACTAACAGAATCGACAGATTTTCACCACAATCATCTAACGTATCAAGATGTGGCGTATAGAATCCACTAAACTTGATTAAATCTAAGCTTTAGTTAATGACAGTAGTATCGCGGCAAGCTGTATTGAAACTAAATGTTTGATGGGTATAGTGTAATAGTTTGATAACCTGTTCAATTCATTTGCTCCATCCTCCAGCTTTTTCAGAGACAAATATTGAGTTTCCTCCAAATCTCTAGATGAAACTCCCTTAATCATCTCATAACGTATTGCCCTATACATGAGTCCATATCTGAATATATAAGATATATATGAGTTCAAGTATGCATCAAATGCCTGTGCAACCGTGGCACTTTCACTTAATTCTGGAGCTGTTTCAATCCACCTCTCCTCGGCTTCCAAATGGGGTTTCATAACCCTCTTAGTGTAAGATAAAGCTTCATAGAATGGGTTATCTGCACTCATATACTTAGATATCCTCTCAAAATCCTTCTCAAAATCTTCGAAAAGCATTTTATTCTTCCTATGGGATATTCTAAGAATATCTCTCCTAGGCACACCTATTGGTATGTCTATGTTCAGCCTATAATCATATATGTATGGAACTTCACATACCAATTCGAATACGTCTGGGTTAACCCTCTTAGCATAATCATAACTGCTACCACCATGCTCTATTAAATTTGATGGATCCCTACCGAGATACTTCTCCAACCAATCATACATTTCTCTAAGTCCAGGCATCCTAAAAACCGCATCACATATTTTCTCCACATATGGCGCTTCAGCTTCACCCATATGTATAGGCACATTATACCTTCTTGGAACATCCCTAAACAACTTCAAAACATCTTCACTTAAAGCTTTTGAAATATAATAGTATGTTCCAGCAAAGAAAGAATTATGTAAACTGTATATATGTGTAGGTTTCCATTCATCTATAATCCTCATTAAAGCCTTAGTTTCAATGGTAGGTTTACTCCACTTAAAAGACTTATACTCAATTGGGAAACTCCACTCCACTTGCATATACGCTGGAGGCCTATAATAATTCAATGCATACTTACAAATATTGAAAGCACCCTTAAACCAACCCTCATTAAGCTTAGCTCCAAAAACATCTGCAACTTTAACAATAATCCATGTGGCATCCAAACTCTTAAGCAACCCCCTATCAGAAGCCAGCACCCTACTAAGAAATTCTAGAGTTAAAGAGCCCACAGGCTCATTGGGATGTGGAAAACCGAAAGCTAAAACCCTACGACCTTCACCACCCCTAATAATTAAAGCTTCAACCGGAAAACCACTAACTCTAGAATCACCATAATCAACAAGCTCAACAACATCCTTAAACTCACCAGCTAGAGCACGTGAAGACTCATAAAGCTCAGAAACACTCATAAACTCATTAAATTCAGGAACTCTCCTCAAAATATCCTCAATGAACCGCATTTAAACATCAAAGTAAAACTGTCACAACAAATTTTTAAATTTTCCTCATCAAAACAAAATTATTATGAAAAATGGAAAATTTCGTAGAAAATTCAAACCACACCACCATAAATTAAATCACATGAAATCCAAATCACTCAAAATAATATCGCCAGTCACCCCCATACAACATATTAAAATGTTCCACATAGACCTACATCCAACCTAAAGGTAGAAAAAAGAAGATAAATAGGATCACAACTTATAATAATGAAGAAATTTGGGGAGATGTTTAATCTGTAATTCTAAATCACCATTAATATCAGATAGCATAGGTATCTGCGCAAAATGTATTAGAGAAAAATCTAATGAAGCATTGGAGATCATTGGCAGAGTCCGCAAAGCAACCCGTGAAGTTTTCAGTTTACCAGCAGAAGTCCCAAAAGATCCCAATGGATTGAAATGTGGAATTTGTGGAAATGAATGTATCATTGGAGTGGGAATGAAAGGGTTTTGTGGATTGACATATAACATTAACGGAAAACTCGTACGTTTAGGTGGGAATCCAGATAATGGAGTTCTAGAATGGTACTATGATCCCTTACCAACAAATTGTGTTGCATGGTGGTTCTGTCCAGGATGCACTGGAACAGGATACCCGAAATACGCCTATAAACCCACAGCAGAAACAGGTTATGTAAATCTAGCAGTATTCTATGGTTCATGTAGCTTAGACTGCCTATTCTGTCAAAACTGGCATTACAGAAACTTATCAAAAAAGCTAAATCCATACATGAGTAGCGAAGAACTTGCAAGCAAAGTTAACAGTAGAGTTTCATGTATATGCTTCTTTGGAGGAGACCCATCAACACAAATGCCCCACGCCATAAAAACCAGTGAAATAGCCATGGAAAAGGCGAAAGAAGAAAGACGCATACTGAGAATATGCTGGGAGACAAATGGGAATATGAGTAGAGAATACGCATTAAAAGCAGCTGAACTATCATTCAAGACTGGTGGAGTAGTGAAATTCGATTTGAAAGCTTGGAATGAAAACATATATAGAGCACTATGTGGAGTATCCAATAAACCATCATTTGAAAACTTCAAAATGATAGGCGAAAAATACTTTAAGGAGAGAAGCGAAGTACCAGTTTTAACTGCAAGCACCCTCCTAATACCTGGATACATAGATACCATTGAAATTGAAAATATAGCGAAATTCATTGCAGAAATAGATCCAAACATACCATACACACTACTCGCATTTTACCCACAATACGTAATGGACGATCTACCAACAACAAGTAGGAAACAAGCATATGAATGCTATGAAACTGCAAAGAAGTATCTGAAAAATGTGAGAATAGGAAATGTACACCTACTATCCTAAATTTTAAATTGAATATTAGGAGAACATCCAGATTTAGAGTAAATATGGATATCTCACAAGACTATCAGCAGCTATTGTAACAACATTCCTTCCAGAACCTAACTCTTCAGCAACCTTTAAAGCTTCAAAAACAGCTGCACCAGTAGAAGGACCAACAAATAAACCCTCCTTTAAAGCAAGCATCTTCACCATACCCACAGAATCCCCCTCACTAACTTCAACTACCCTATCAATATAACCTCTATACTTCAGAAACAATTCGGGAATAACGTTCTTCGCCAACCCATCTATATATTCGCCACCCACAGGTTTCCCATGAATTATGGAAGACCCCTTAGGCACAACACCCACAACAAGCACATCTCTACCCAGCTTCTCCTTCAAATACTTACCAACACCAGCAATAGTGCCACCAGTCCCCACACCCATAACGAAGGCATCAACTCTACCATTCAATTGATCAACAATCTCCCTAGCTGTAGTCTCATAATGAGCTCTAAAATTAGCTTCATTGGAAAACTGATTTATAAATAGACCATTAAATTTAGCTTCAAGCTCTCTGGCTCTCAAAAATCTTGGATCAACATCACCAATCCCACTCACATCAACTTTAACAACCTCAACTCCAAGAAGCCTTAAAAGAGCCATTTTAACTGGAGAAATATCGGCTTCAGCTATGAAAACAGCCTTCAAACCAAGTCTAACACACATCCAAGCCAACGACAAAGCAGTATTACCACTACTAACCTCCACAACACAACCCCCCTCCCTCAACTTCCCACTTTCAATAGCATCCTTAAGCATGTAATAGGAAATTCTATCCTTATGACTACCACCGGGATTCATATACTCCAACTTCAAATAAATTGAGGCAACATTAGATTTAGATGAAACAACTCTACTAAGTCTCAAAATAGGAGTATTGCCAATAAGCCTCCCAATCTCCTCCAAATTAGAAAACAAATCAAGCACCATAAACTACATAATCTAAATAGTTTAAAAAGATAATTAACGTGACATTACATCATCCAAGAAGAATATTTACAATTCTTACAGGGTTAACCCCTCTCAACATCCTTCTGAAAAATCCATTAAGAGCGTAATTGATCTATAAGCTCATCACATGAATAATTTCCATGCCAAATCGACTCTCTAAGTCTTCCATCAAGAACTTCCCTCAATATCTTTTCATGTGACATCATCTTCTTCTTTAAAAGTCTAGGATACTGCTTTAACTTCTCACCATAAATGTATTGTTCTGTGAGTATTACTGTAAGCTCATCGAGTTTAGGTATTCTGCCATGCTTTACATAGTAAATCCACGCTTCATGAAGTGTTGGTCTGAGAACGTACCTTCCATCCTCCATGTAATGCATGCCACAACAATTTTTGGCTGTATGATGATTATATAAGCCCTCCTTACAAGTTGAGAATTCAATACCATACTTATCGCATAAACCCTTAATCTCAGAGTAAACTTTAATCCTCCATTGAAGATTTGGTCTAACAACCTTTGATGGAACCTCAACCGATGGAGAATACGATGACCATAAATTTAAATCCTCATATATACTTTTATCATAAGCTAAATCTTCATAAACCTTCAAGTTTCCAACTTCATCTCTCAAAACTTCAACAATAATCTGCTTTACACATGCACCCCTACACTGCTCAACAATCTTCTCGGCTTCATAATCAGATATTCCAGGTATTAACGGTTGAAGCCTAATTATCACTGGAACACCTTCCTTAGAAAGCTTCTCAGCCATATCAAACCTCTCCAATGGTGATGGCACATTAGGCTCCAATACCTTTGCAATACCCCCATTAATTGTAGATAACGATATCTGAACTACAACTAAGCCTCTATCATTAAGAGCCATTAAAACATTTAAGAGATCTCTATCCAACAGGAGAGTTGACTTCGTATTAATGATCAATGGTACATCATAATCCAAACATAAACCCATTATACGTTTACTAAACTTAAACTCCAACTCCAAAGGTTGAAAGGGGTCAACCAATGTAGACAATCTGAATGGTATAGTCTTCAACCCCCTCCTATCCAAGAAGCCTAACACCCTCCTAAAACCTCTAACAACATCAAAACCAAAACTACTTGTAGAAGACTCAACCCTATACCAACGTCCAAAACAGTAAACACACCTATGCACACAAGTCTGATAAGGATCAACCCTAAATATAGAATAACAGTATGGACTAACATTAATACTTGGGTTAATGACAAATTGATCTAAATCCATTAACACCAAAAATACCTATACATAAAGATTTAAAAAGAATACCATTAAGATGAAACTGAATTTAAACTTTAATATACAATTAAATTTTTAAATAAATTTTTAAATTTCAAATACAGAAGTGCTGACATTATTATGAATGAAAAATGATAGGAAAGAGGCAAAACTGATTGAACAGTATTCTCAAAAAAGGGATTCAAAGAATATCCCCGGCATGCTTTATATCCTTGTATCCTTTGTTCCGTGGATCGTCTATTGGGTTTTATGTGGAATTGGAAGTATATTAGGCGTAATTACCCCATTAATATTTTCCATAATCCTTATTTCACTTCAAATAATCAAACAAAGTTTCAATTTAATGAACCTCACTTCCATCTTGTATTTTAGCTTTGCATTTATTGGTATATTTCTTCTAAACTCAAACATATTTCTAGAGAATAGTGGTTTTATTGGATATTTCGCCTTGTTTTTAATGGCATCCATCTCTATTGCCATAAAGCAACCATACACATTACATGTTTCAAAGAGAGATTACCCGGAAGTTTACTGGAAAGATAAGTCCTTTCTAGCCATCAACTATATCATAACATTGATTTGGGCAGGAATATTTCTGTTGAACGCTATATTGTTCTTACTTCTTCAATTCCCATTAACTATTATTTTCTCCAATGCATTGGTTGCTATAGGCGTATTATTTTCGATAATCTTCCCCTCTAAGGTCCCTGCTTACTTCATCTCAAGGGAATTTAGAAAATACCATTGGAAGGTAGAGGTTAATATAAAGAGGCCTAAAGCGGAGGATGATTACGATGTTATACTTGTTGGTTCTGGAATTGGGGGGTTTGGTCTGTGGATCACAACTCTCAAAGAAGGGTTATAAGGTTTTGGTTTTGGAGCAGCATTATCAAGTGGGCGGATACTGCTCTTCATTTAATAGAAGTGGATTTGTCTTCAATACAAGGGGTTGAAGATGTCACCCTCTTGCTTCATGGTTTTCCCCGGCATTGATATGGACTTATCAAGCTATCCCACACTCATCAAAAATATTGATGAAAATTGTGAAATCGTAATCAATTCAAATGCTGATCCAAGTCTTGCACAAAAGGGGAAGGCTAGCATCACAATATTAACTCTCGCCAACTACCAAGATTTCCCAGAGAGAGGAACCGATGAGTACATACATAAGAAGCAAGAGTATTCTGAAGTACTAATTAGAAAGGCGGAAAAGTAATGCCAAACCTAAGCAAACACATAATAGTTAAAGATGCAGCCACACCAAAAACATTTGAAAGATACACTTCAATGCCTCAAGGAGCCATATACTCTTTCGACCAATCCATCGGAGTAAAAAGACCATACTTCAAAACACCAATAAAAGGGTTGTACCTTGCAAGTGCCTCAACATTCCCAGGTGGAGGGATAGAAGCAGTCACAATATCAAGAATAATATGTACCCACGACATATGCAACTGGAAAATTTAATTAGCAAACTAAACACCATCATCACCTCATTCCACTAGCATAATAGCACCCACGTTATTATGAGTAATTAATGAGGAGGAATAGATCAAAGGTGCGAGACTAAGGAAGTGAGAAGGGTAAAAGATTTTTCACATGATTGCAATGAACTTTATATAGGTATTCTGATCCACGAAACATGAAGGTTGAAAAAGACAAAACCTGGAATATGCAATGAAGATGCATGGAAGAGTTCATCCAAAACCATTAATAA
>JANZKA010000042.1 GCA_025060975.1 Candidatus Culexarchaeum nevadense | reverse complement strand
CTGGCGACGATATATATATCTGAATTTCAACTAAATTTTTGGATCTATAATGTTTATTACCAAATCTTATTTGAGAACTATAATTATCTTATCTCTCTTCATAGCCTCATTTTATGGTGCAATTATTATAGGAAAGGAGCTTAACACAATTCACTTAGCAGTCCTTGTAGCTAAGGATGGTAAAGCCATTAGCAATGCAAATGTATATGTATTTGCAATAACCCCGAATGGAACCCGCCTAATGGCAGTTGCCTCTACAGATAGTCAAGGAATAGCAACCTTCGAATTCTCAATAGGAGAAGTAATTAAACCAATAATTGATTGGAATTCGATTCAAAAAACCATCAAAATTAGTCCAGGATTCTACATAACCGTCATAGGGAGGGTTGGGGAATATAAGTACTTTGGAACTGGATCTGTGAAATTACCATTAAAAACCATCGGGCCATTAACCATTAGCACAATTGTAGAGCTGAGGGATAGGCTCCTTAAAGTTGAGGGTGCACTTTCCTCCACAGTTAACTATAAGCAACAAGCTCCTCCATGGGCCACACTAGTATACAGTAAGGAGGAATCGCTAAGAGAAACATTATTCAAAGTGGCCACAGACTCTCACACGAAGGCTGCAGTTGGTTATGTTATGAAAAAGTATGGAGAAATAGCTTTCAGATGCACATACGCAGTCACTTTAAAATATAGTGGTACAATAATAATTCCATGGAAAGTTGGTGAGGAGATAAGCTGGGTTACATCACAGACTGAAAAGGAACTAGTTTTCGGTGCTGGGCAAAATAGTGTTAAGTATATTTCATGTTTGGTTACATTTACCTATGAGTGTTGGGAGTATGAAGAGCCTGCTGATGGTGGTGAACTCTATAGGGAGCATAGGGTATACATACGCTACTATCTTCCAGATTCTCTAGATACCACTAAGGGTATTGACGACATTAATGGTACTGAACAATTTTTGAAGAGTGCTCCTGGTCAGGGTTTAGATCCCGAAAATCCCT
Organism: Candidatus Culexarchaeum nevadense; assembly: GCA_025060975.1. Lineage (GTDB taxonomy): Archaea > Thermoproteota > Methanomethylicia > Culexarchaeales > Culexarchaeaceae > Culexarchaeum > Culexarchaeum nevadense. Next base: position 7,716 of record JANZKA010000042.1, on the reverse strand, counting down.
CAACAGTTATAATACTTCAAGAAGACGTAAGTACACTGTTTGCGCTTCCTGGATTTGGGTTTGTGCGTGAAATACCATTAGTTTATTTGCCAGCATCATTAGTTGTTGCGATCGATGTGTGTCTTGTTCTGAAAAGCGGGTACGCAATAGATGCTACAGTAATGGTTTATTGTGAGAGTGGATACGCAGTATCAGTATATTACATTAAGGTTTATAGAACTGTTAATGCTGATTATAGTTTGCCATGCTGGGCCATTATACTGAAAACATAAAACTTCTCTTTTTATGTTTTTATTGAAACTCCCTTTATTGTTCATTGGGCTTTCTTGATGTCGTTGTATATTATTTCTGCAATCTTTTTCCCTGATAATAGCATTCCTCCGAATATTGGTCCCATTCTTGGTAGATTGTATATGGCTGCAACCGACATTCCAGTTGCGTAGAGTCCTGGTATGATTTTCCCAGTGTAGTCTACCACAAGCTTCTCTGCAAGTTCTGCGTATGCTGATCTCTCCCCCCTGACACTTATATTTAATGATGGATTCTTCTTTGAAACTATTGATATTACTTCTGCTTCATGTCCAGTTGCATCTACAACTGCTTTTGATTCTATGAATAGTGGGTCTACGTGTAATCCGGATAGTGGTATTGCTGACCACATTACCACTACGCCAGTTATTCTTGGTGGATTCTCCCTATATATTACGTCATCCACTTGGAGTCCATATACTATCTTTGCACCAGCTTCTATGGCGTTGTAAGCTAGTTTTGTCATCAATTCATATGTATCCACAACATAAAGTCTTTCATCTGCTTTAACAGCTTTAATATTCATTTCATCCAGTATCTGTTTTGCCTCCTCACCCACAACAACTTTGTGTAGCAGCATTCCACCCCCACCAATCCCTCCACCAAAGCTAAGCTTCTTCTCTACAATCACAGTTTTCAATCCCTTTTCAGCTAGATATTTTGAGGCTGTTAATCCTGATGGTCCTGCTCCAACTATTGTTACATCATTTTTTATAATGTTTTCCACCCAATCCTTTGAGGTATATTCCCATATCAGTTTACTTATCCTCCACTCAAGACTCATGATTTGCACCATTAAACAAAGTTTGTGAATCTGTTTATATGTTTTAACATCTCTTTTTGGAGATTATCTTTATAATTGATTGTTTCAATAGTTCCAGTTTCTCCTTGAATAATTCTGGTTTAGCCCCCATACCAACTCTTGCAAACCCTTTTAACTCGAATGTGGAGCCTGGGCATATTAGTATCCCATATTCTCTGAATAGTTCTTCGCATATCTCATTATCATCACTTCTATCTATGAATTCCATTAAGAATATTGCTCCCGCTTTTGGCATATACACTTTTATCTTCTCTAAGTTTTTGGAGGCTTCTCTGAGGATTTTCACGTTCTCATTCAATATCCTTTTTGTTCTCTCCAATATCTTCATTCTTGCTTTTGGTTGTAGGCATTTTGATGCTATTTTATCACTTATTTTTGATGGTGCTATGGTGATGTAATCCTTTAAGCTCCACATCCTCTCTATCTCCTTTTCTTCGGCTATTATCCATCCAATTCTAAGTCCTGGAAGTCCGTATGCCTTTGATAATCCTGATGTAGCTATGATATTTCCATTTTCAAATCCTATTTCCACTATACTCTTCAATTTGTCATCTTCATATTCTGTTCCAAGGTAAACTTCATCCACAATGACCTTTACATTTAACCTTTCTGCTTCAGTATACACTTCTTCCAGTTCCCTTGTGTTTAGGTATTGTCCTGTGGGGTTGTTTGGGTTTGTTAAGAATATTGCTTTAGGTTTCTCCTTTCTCATTAAGTTTATTAGCTCTGTTAAATCTATTTTGAAATCTTCCTCTTTCTTTCTCCATATGAAGTGTTGTTTTGCTCCAATCCATTCTGTTAATCCATGTATTTGAAGGTAGTTTGGTTTTTCCAGTATTACTTTGTCTCCACTTTTAATTTGCGATAATGTTACCAGTAAATTTGCTTCTACACTTCCATGGGTTACGAGTATGTTATCCACGTTCAGTTTCGCTTGATAGGTTTCCATTATTACTTCTCTAAGTTCAATGCTCCCCTTAGTCCATCCATATCCAATTGTAAATTCATCTTCAAGTATTGGTTCCCCAATTATCTCTTTTAGTTCTCCTATGCTGAGTGGTTCAATTCCACTTTCACTTAAAAGTATCTTTGCCTTTGTCTCTCTTAGGCTTTGCCATCTTTCAAGTTCAAATTCCCTTATATTCACCATGTATCACATTAAATTCCATTAAGCATTTAAATGTTTACTGGAATTGTTTGGGATATCTTTATTATAATCCCCTAAAGAATTTATACTAAATGTTTTGGGTGGGGCTATGTGGGGTTGATGTGTTTTGAGTGTAGAGTTGCTTGAAAATTTGAAGAGGAGGCGTAGGGCTGTTATACTTGCACACAACTATCAGCTTCCAGAAGTTCAGGATTTGGCTGATTTCGTTGGGGATAGTCTTGAAATGGCTTTTAGAGCTGTTGATTTAGATGCTGATGTGATTGTTGTGGCTGGTGTTAGGTTTATGGCTGAACTTGTGGCTGCAATAAATCCAGATAGAATAGTCTTACATCCGGAGCCTAGTTCCGGGTGTCCTCTAGCTGATAGTGTTAATGTTGGTTTAGTTTCTGATTTTAGGAGTAGATTTAAGGGTGTTCCCATAGTGGTTTATGTTAATTCCCCCATTGAGGTTAAGGCTGCTGCAGATTACTTTGTCACAAGCTCTTCTATTCTGAGACTTGTCTCGAAGTTGAATGTTGAAAGTGTGGTTTTTGGGCCTGATAGGAATCTCGCTGATTACATTTCTGAGAAGTTGAATGTTAACGTTATACCATTATCTCCGGAATCCCATTGCCCTGTCCACGAGTATTTATTGGATGAATACTATGTTTTGGAGGCTTTGAAGCTTCATCCCAACGCTAAACTACTAGTTCATCCAGAGGTTCCTAGAAGTGTCCGTAAGCTTGCACATTTTGTTGGTAGTACTAGTGGTATGATTAGGGCTATTGGCGATCTTGAGGGGGATGAGTTCCTTCTAGGTACTGAGGAGGGGTTGACTCATAGGGCTAGGAAGCTTTATGAGGGTAAACATATTTTCCCAGTAAACTATAGAGCTATATGTGTTGATATGAAGAAGATCACTCCAAGGAAGATTATACATTGCCTTGAGAATCTTAAGTTTAAAGTTACATTGGATCGTGAAATCATTTCTAAAGCCCGTGAAGTGATATTTAGCTCCTTGGAATTGTTGGAGTGATGATATTATGGAGTTGTTATGCGACGTCTTTGTGGAATGGCTTCTTGAAGATGCTCCACATGGGGATTTAACTTCGGAACTCTTAATCCCTAGGGATTGCAAAGTTAAGGCTGTAGTTATAGCCAAGTCTAGTGGAGTTGCAGCTTGTATTGAAGATTTATGTGAGGTTTTAGAGCTTCTAGGAATTAAAGTTGAATGTAAGATTAGAAGTGGTCAAGAATTTAATTATGGGGATGTTTTAATGTTTCTTGAAGGTTCTGCGAGGAGTATACTTCTAGTGGAGAGAACTCTACTGAACCTTTTATCATATCTATTTGGTGTAGCAACTTCAACTAAGAATCTCCTCAATAAGGTTAGGGTTATTAACAAGAATGTTAGATTGGCTGCTACCCGCAAAATTCCTCCTGGATTAAGGTATCTGGTTAAAAAGGCTGTGGCTTATGGTGGTGGAGACACCCATAGATTTTCACTTAGCGATGCAATATTGGTGAAAGATAATCACATTGCAATTCTAGGTGGTGTTTCTAATGCTGTGAAGGCTGCTAAGGAGAAGGCATCATTCATTCATAAAGTTGAAGTGGAAGTTAAGAGTTTGGAGGAGGCTATTGAAGCCATTGAAGCTGGAGCTGACGTGATAATGCTAGATAATATGAGTGTTGAAGAATGTTCAAATGTTTTAAACGAGCTTAAACGTAGAGGTTTAAGGGATAGGGTTATTATTGAAGTGAGTGGCGGAATAGGTTTTGATAATATTGCTGATTATGCTAAATTGGATGTTGACGTTATAAGTACTAGTAGGATAACCATGAATCCTGAACGTGTAGATCTCAGTTTAGATGTCATTGAAGTAATAAAATTTTGATTCTCATGTGAATTAGCATTTTAATTGACTTAAATGAGTTTTTCGATATTATTTTCACAGTAAACATGTATTCTGAAATTTATAATCACTTTAATTTGCTTATCAATATTCTTATACATTTTTATGCCATTTTCTCTGATATAAGTTTAGAATAGAAAAGGATAAAAAGTGTATTCACTTACATATTAGGAAATAACGGAGGTTTAATCTGAAAGTGGAGTTAAAAAGGAAGGTTGAATCGATAGAGGTGAAAGAGAAGAGTATATCGCAGTTGCTTGCAGAAATGGCTAAAACCGCTTATCAAGGGAGGAAGCTCGGTGAATCTGTGGAAGTGTGGGAGGAGATGATTAAAGACCCAAATGTAACGATAATTATGGGTTTAGCTGGGTCAATGAGTACTGCTGGGCAGTGGAAGATTATTAATTGGCTCATCGAGAATAGGTTTATTGATGTGCTCGTCTCTACTGGTGCTAATGTCTCAGAAGATATAGTTGAAGCTATGGGGTTATCGTATTGGCAGGGCAGCCACTTGGTTGATGATAAGGAGCTTTTGAAAGCCGACATAAATAGGTATTACGATGTTTACGTTTTTGAGAAAGACTATAATGCTATGGAGACGCTTATAAAGGAATTTGTATTGACTTTACGTGAAGACTACATTTACTCTTCAATGGAATTCCTCCACTTATTTGGTAAGTGGCTTTTGAAGAAGGGGATTAGAAGTATTGTGGCTGTGGCTGCAGAGCATGGTGTCCCAGTATTCTGTCCAGCCATTGCGGATAGTGCTTATGGTGAAGCATTCATACTAGCTAAGAATGAGGGTAAAACCATAATTGTTGATAATGTGAAAGATTTTGATCAGTTTATTAGTATAGGTGAGAAGGTTAAGGACATTGGCGTCATATACATTGGCGGAGGAGTTCCAAAAGATTACACTCAGCTCCTCGCTATCACCTTAACTTTAAAAACTATGCATCAAGAAGTTCCTGGTAGAAGAGGGTTTAAGAGGGAAACTTTAAAGGAATACTACTACCCACACAAGTACGCGATACAAATAACAACTGATTCTCCACAGTGGGGTGGGTTATCTGGTTGCACATTGGAGGAAGCTATTAGTTGGGGTAAAATTGATGCTGAAGGTAAGAGGGTTACATGTTACTGTGATGCCACAATAGCTTTACCTCTAATAACACATGCATTGAATGAGAGAATTAAGTTTAAGAGGAAACCCTCTGATATGTCATGGCTTTTCAGTGATGTTTTAAAGGCTCACCCAAACCATTAAATTGGAATTATCAAACACTCCTTTTTCTAACCTCAACACATATATAACACTTTTTTTCTAAATTGTTTTATGAGTGGCCAATTGACTTCAATGATAATGGATATGGTTAAATATGAAGAGTGGAATGCCACAGGTTTAGAGAATGCTTCATTGAATGTTTCAAATGTTATGGTTAAAGCTTTGATGGCTGGAATAGCATATGACTCTAGGAAACATGCATACCTCTTTAGAGCTTTAGTGGAAATGTTGAGGGGTGAAAGCAAACCTCTAACTGAAAGTGAATATGATATGCTTGGGAAGGCTATTACTGAACATATAAATGTTGAATTGAAAATGATGAGGGATATTGAGGAACTTATGAACGTTATTGGAGATGAAAGATTAAAGTATGTTTTGAAATACATACTTGACGATGAGAAGCGTCACCATGCTTTATTATTGGGTTTACAGGAAGCTGTTAATAGGAGGGAGCTTGTTACAGAATTTGATTGGCTTAACATTGTTTGGAAGGATGTGCCATTCTTCTTTTAGTTTAATTTAAATTACACTTTTTACTTAAATTTATTTGTGGTGAAGTGATTTGATAAGTGATGAGATGATAGAAGCTTATAAGAAGGCTGGAGAGGCTGCTAAGGCTGCTATAAATAGAGCTTTCGAAATTGTACGTGCAGGTGTAAGTATTAAGGATGTTTGTAATGATCTTGAGAGGAAGATTATTGAGTTTGGATGTAAACCAGCTTTCCCTTGCAACATATGTATAAATGATGTTGCAGCTCACTATACTGCAGATGAAAACACTAGAACCATAATTCCAGATAACTGTATCGTTAAGGTTGATGTTGGTGCACATTACGATGGATACATTGCAGATGCAGCTGTAACCATAAACTTATCCTCTGAATATGAAGATTTAATTAAATCTGTTAGGGAAGCTATCGATAATGTTTCAAACAATATTGAAGCTGGAATTTCGGTTATGAAGATTAGCACGATAATTGAAAGGACCATTAAATCATATGGGTTTAAGCCCATAAAGAATCTGGCTGGACATCAGATGGATAGATATAAACTTCATACAGGCTTTGCGGTACCAAATGTAAAACAGATGAAGGATGTATTTACAAAGCTATATCCCGGTTACGCGTATGCAATTGAACCCTTTGCAACTCTTGAATCGGGTAAAGGTGAAGTTAATGGTGTTAGGGGTGGAAATATATTCAAACTTGTTAGTCCAAGACCTCCAAAAATGGGTGCAGCTAGAAGCCTCTTCCTTGCAATTCAGAGGAGATTCAATTATCTCCCATTTACTAGGCGTTGGTTATTGGATTTTAGAGATAACCCCTCATATCCGAAGGCTTTCTATCAATTACTGGATAGGGGATACATTACAGAGTACCCATATATGGTTGAAGGTTATGGGAAACCTGTAGCTCAATGGGAGCATACATTTCTAATATTGGAGAAGGAGGTTATAAGGGTAACATAAAAAAAGGGTAAATTGATGTTTAATTCCATTTGTTGTTATTCCTGCTCTACTTAAATCTCCTTTCAACTTCCCTCCAATTGATAGCTTTGAAGAATGCTTCTATGTAGTCCACTTTTCTCAACCCATAATCCAGAATGTATGCATGTTCAAAGACATCCATAACTAATATTGGTTTTGCACCAGCTAAATGTCCTACATCATGTTCATTTATCCAAACGTTTAGAAGTCTATCAGCTTTTACATCATAGTATAATATTACCCAGCCAATCCCCCTCATAGCTCCAATGGATTTGAATTCCCTCTCCCAATTCTCATAAGATCCATAATCTTCTACGATCTTCAAGTATAGTTTCGAATTCTTATCTGGTTCCATGGGTTCTTTAGTCATGTTTTCAAAATAGTATTCGTGGAGGCGCATTCCATTAAATTCCCATCCAAATCTCCTTTTAATCTCAGCGTACTCGGGGCTTCCAATTTTACCCTCCTTTTCAAGGCTTCTAAGGGTTTCCATGAGTCTATTGGTGTTGGATACGTATCCTTGGTATAATTGGAAGTGGTTTCTGAGTAGTTGTTCGCTGAACCCCTTTAAGCCTATTAAATGTTCGTAATTTGATGGTTTATACATGATCATGTGCATCCCCCATTAGAAGGTTTTAAATTTATCCCTCGATGCGCCGCATATTGGACACTTTTCAGGTTTCTCCCCCTCAACTGTATACCCACATATGATACACACATGTATCGCCTCCAGTTCAATATCTTCTCCAA
>JANZKA010000041.1 GCA_025060975.1 Candidatus Culexarchaeum nevadense | reverse complement strand
TGCATGTATGGAGTTCAGAGTTCCAAGGGGGCCTGTATCACTTATATCTCAGAGTGGAGCTGTTGGTGGCATCTTATTTGCATTGGCGAGGGAGGGTTGTATTGGATTTAGCAAATTTGTTAGTTGTGGTAATTCATGTGATGTAAGTGAAGTGGAAGTTTTGGAGTATCTTTTAATGGATGATGATACTGGTTCTATAGCGTTATATCTTGAGGCAATTCATGATGGACGTAGATTTATCGATGTTTGTAGGAAGTTTAGGGGGGTTAAACCGATGGTGGCATTTAAGGCTGGTAAATCTAGTGCTGGTGGTAGAGCTGCTGCATCTCATACTGGGGCTTTAGCTTCACCATACCATATATACTCATCCCTATTCAAACAATTTAGAATACTTGAAGCTCCAAGTCTTAGTGGTTTATTTTCATCATCAAAGTTTCTAGGTTTAGGTTTTAGGGCTAAGGGGCCTAGAACAGTGATAGTTACCAATTCAGGTGGACCTGGAGTTATAGCTACAGATCTTTGCGAATCCTTTGGCTTAATGGTTCCTGAACCATCTGAGGAATTGAAATCTAAACTTAGAAGTTTCCTTCCACAAATATGTTCATTGAGAAATCCAATAGACTTAACTGCTACTGGTGGTTATGATTGGTATTATGGTGTTTTAAAGGAAACTTCAAATTCAGGGGAATATGATTTAGCTTTAGTTATATGTGTTCCACCCAACTTCACTAATCCCATGGAGGCTGCTAAAGCTATATGTGACTTTCACAATTCAAATACGAATATGCCCGTAATACCGTGTTTCATGTATGGAGATATGATTAGGGAATGTGTTAAATATCTAGAGAGTAGAGGTATTCCATGTACATTCACTTTGGAAGACGCTGCTTATACAGCTTACTCAATAGTATATTTGGGGGTGTAGTGTTTGGATCCCCTCTTAAGTGAATCTGGCTCTAAGGTTTTGATGATGGGTAATGAGGCTATTGCTAGAGGAGCCATTGAAGGTGGAGTGCAATTTGTATCTGGTTATCCTGGAACGCCATCCTCAGAGGTTATAGTGTCCCTGTCCAGAGTTTCCAGTAAGCTTGGAATTTTTGTGGAATGGTTTGCCAATGAGAAGGTTGCTTTTGAAGCTGCTTTCTCAGCATCATCGGCTGGTTTGAGGTCTATGGTGACCATGAAAGCTCCAGGGATAAATGTTGCTTCAGATGCTCTTCTATCAGCTGCTTATGCTGGGGTTAATGGTGGAATGATTATTTTGGTGGCTGATGATCCAGGTCCACATACAACCCAGACTGAGCAGGATAGTAGGTTTTATGCTCTCTTATCGAATTTACCATTAATTGAGCCTTCCACACCACAGGAAGCTAAGGATATGGTGATTTGGGGTTTTGAATTGTCTGAAGAGGTTAACCTCCCAGTAATACTTAGAACTACAACTAGAGTTAACCATACATCTTCCGATGTTTTACTTGGAGATTTAAAGATCCTCAATCGTAAACCAGTATTCAAGAAGGATCCCCCGAGGTATGTGAGGGCTTCTATGAGGTGGAATCTTGATAGGCATGTATGGCTTAATAAACGTATGTCTCAAGTCCAAAGTCTAGCTTCCAAATATCCATTTGACATTATGCTTTTAAAGGGGGATTACGGAATCATAACCAGTGGGGTCAGCTACACGTATGTTTTAGAATCTCTTAGAAGGCTTGGTTTTGAATCATGTTCAATACTCAGAATTGGATTAGTAAATCCTATATCCATGGATAATTTATCAAAATTTCTATCTCACTGTAGGAAGGTTTTGTTTGTTGAGGAACTTGAACCATTCATTGAGGAGAGGGTTAGAGCTTTATCCACGATCATGAATTTGGATGTGGAGTTTCATGGTAAGTTTGATGGAATCTTGCCTAGAGAGGGGGAATTCAATATTGAGATCGTGGAGAATGCCATAGCACACATCTTTGGATTTAAGTCTTTCACCCCCTCAATTAAGTCTTTATCGGTTGAACCTCCACCTAGAAGTCCAGTTATGTGTGCAGGGTGTCCTCATAGAAACTCTTACTACGCCCTCTTGAAGGCTATTAGGGATTTAGGGTTTAAGGTTGATGAAATTCCGGTATTTGGTGATATTGGTTGCTACGCGTTAAGTTTGCAGAAGCCTCTTGAAGCCATATGGACTGAGCATTGTATGGGTGCTAGCATATCTATGGCTTTAGGTCTTAAACTTTCAGGTTATGATAAGCCTGTCATCGCCACGATAGGTGATTCAACACTATTTCATGCTGGTCTACCAGCTTTGGTAGATGCAGTTCACTTTAATGCCAACATAGTTGTGATGATTTTAGATAACGCCACAACTGCTATGACTGGACATCAGCCTCACCCTGGATCTAGTGTTAGGGCTGATGGCTCCCCTGCTAGAGCTGTGGATATAGTTAGTGTGGTTAAGGGGATTGGAGTTGATAAAGTTGAGGTTATAGATCCATATGATATTCCCAAAACCATAGATGTTTTGAAGAGAGCTTTGTTGAATAGGGATGGGGTTTACGTTGTGGTTTGTAGGCGAACTTGTGCAATTCTCTCTAGGAGGATGGGTGAAAAGTTTCATGTGGTGAAAGTTAATTATGATGTTTGTAGGAAGTGTAAGGTTTGCATATCAACGTATGGTTGCCCAGCAATGTCGTGGGATCCTGCTAGGGGACCCGTAATTCAATCTTCATGTAATGGGTGTGGTTCATGTGCATATGTATGTCCATTTAAAGCGATAGAGGTGTATTGAGATGATAAATGAATTTAATGTTGTTGTTTGCGGCGTTGGTGGTCAAGGTATTTTAACATTCTCGAGGATTTTGGCTTCAGCTGCAGTTAAGTTGGGTTACAATGTTCGGGTTGGGGAAACTTTGGGTATGTCTCAGAGAGGTGGAATAGTTCAAAGTTTCATTAGATTTGGCTTAGGGGTTTTAAGTCCACTAATACCGGTTGGAGGTGCAGACGTCGTGGTGTCATTGGATTATATTGAAGCTCTTAGGGTGTTCAAGTATGCTTCTAGGGATTCTACAATTATAATAAACTCCAATACAATTCCACCAGTATCAGTATTGATTGGTGATGGTAGGATGCCTTCCTTAAGTGATGTTGTGAAAGTTTATGGTGAGGTGACCAATAAAATTTATGTTTTGGATGCCGATGGTCTAGCTATTAAGGCTGGTCTACCCACAGCTACAAACATAGTCTTGCTTGGATTTCTATGTAAATTGTTCCAGGAAATTTTGCCGCCAAATATTTTGAGGGATACTGTGGCTGAAAATGTTCCGTCAAGATATGTTAGAGAGAATATTTTAGCTTTTGATTTGGGTTTTAACGTAAATAAATTTGATTTGGGGTTGTGAGTCTTATGGTGAAGTTAAAGTTTGTGGCACCTTCATGGGATGAAATATACTCTAAGGTTATTGACTTATCAATTAAGATTAGGAATTCTGGATGCAAATTTGATTGTATAGTTGGGATTGCTAGGGGTGGGTGGATTGTTGCTAGATTACTATCAGATTTGCTTGATATAGCTGATATTGGTAGTTTGAGGATAGAGTTCTATAAAGATGTTGGTACTCATGGTAGATCCCCCATAGTTACACAGCCAGTTTCCATAGACGTTCGAGGTAAGAGTGTTCTAGCAGTTGATGATGTTTCTGATACTGGGAGTAGTTTGGTTAAGGCTGTTCAACATTTAATAGATATGGGTGCTAGAAGTGTCATAGTGGCAACTATACATGTTAAGCCTTGGACTGTATTCATACCAGACTTCTATATTGAGGTTACTGATGCATGGATAATATATCCATGGGAATCTTATGAGACTATTAAGAGTTTAACTTCTAAGTGGATTAGAGATGGTTTAAGTGTTTCTGAAATTAAAAGTAGACTTCTAAGTATTGGCATGAGAAGAGATGTTGTGGAGAGAATTCTACCCATAGTTTTAGTGGATTTGAAGGTGGGATTTGATGGAGGCTAGACAAGTTGATGGTGGATTCATAATAAACTTTCCTGGAGATCTTCAGTACAATTATTTTGGAGTTTTTGGTATTTCCCTTCCAATCTCAGTCTCAAGGGATCAGTTAATCAAAATTCTAGATTTCTTGAGGGGTCAATTTAGAATTCAACTTATAAACGCAGATTCCATAATTTCATGGAGACATGTAGCTTCAGCAGCTTTAAAGGCTTTGAGGAGTTTCAAATATGGTAGAAACATAGCACACAGTATTGAAATGGAACTCCTACTATACTGTTCAGGTAAAAGGCAGATTAAAGATGCATTGAAGATTTCCGGTTTAAGTGAATTTGTAAAAGACTTTGTTTTAGTAGTTTTTGGTTCAAGTGAATTTGACATTCATAATGGTTTGAGATGCTTCCTAGATTTATGTTCAGGGGCTAAGCTTAACCTTTATGTTCTTTCCAATAGGTCTATGGATCACTTTAAACGTTTAATAGAGTTGTTTAATGTTGTGGAGGATGAACTGAAATCCGTTTCCAAGAGGGGGCTAAGTGCTTGGGATGCTTTAGAATATATATTGATTGAGAGAGGTTGCGCTTTAGAGGTTTATAAGTGACCAGTAACCTCCCTATCTAAGTTTCTTCATCCATTCCTCTTTAATCTTCGTTATTGATAATATTTGATCAGGCCTTATAACCGATATCCCCGTGTAGTCACCTATTATCTCTATCTGTATTATCTTATCCGGATTTTCCAAGTCTACCTTCCTATCTACAAGTTTTGCAACTTCTTCTATGATCTCCTTGCTACTAAGGTTTGTTGCCCTCTTATTTACAGTTATCCTGAAACTTTCATTTTCCCCAATCTTTCCTACCAGTTTTTTCACAGCTTCCTTTATTTCCTCCAAATCTGTTTTAACATTTACTTCTATTGGTGTTACCTTTAAGACGTAGTGGAATTCCCATGGCCTTTCTTCAGCCATTTCTTTTAATCTCTCCACCACAGTGAAAGGATCCATTTTTGTTTTTACGATTACAAGTCCAGGGAGTCCTGTCTTTTCATAGACCCCTTCCTCTTCCCCTATTTCCCTCAGCAGATACCATAATTCTGATATGCAGTCGTTTTCCCTCCCCCTCTGCGTTGACACTATTAGTGTGAATTCCATTTTCATCAAATGCCTATTTGTTAATGAAAGCTTAAATCTTTAACTTTATAGAGATATTTTGGTGTTTATGGGGGTAATCATTGAGGCTGTGGATTTGCATAAATACTATTATATGAAGGGGTGGGTTGTTAAAGCTCTTCAAGGTGTTAATTTATCTATTTTCCGTGGGGAGTACTTATCCATTATGGGGCCTTCTGGTTCAGGTAAAACTACATTGTTTAATATGATTGGAGGTTTGGATAGACCTACTCGTGGTAAAGTTATTGTTGATGGTGTGGATCTTTCTTCATTGAATGATTATGATCTCGCCATGTTTAGATGTTTTAAGGTTGGATATGTTTTTCAAACATTCAATTTAATTCCATTTTTAACAGCTCTTGATAATGTCATGTTGCCAATGGTTTTTGCAGGTTTGAGTGTTGAGGAGAGGCGTAGGAGGGCTATAGAGTTATTGAATATTGTGGGTTTAGGTGATAGATTGCATCATAAGCCTGATGAGCTTTCAGGTGGACAGCAACAGAGGGTTGCTCTTGCAAGAGCTTTAGCTAATAATCCATCAATACTGTTGGCTGATGAGCCTACTGGTAATCTTGATTTAGCTACAGGATTTAAGATAGTTAGTTTAATGAAGGATTTGAATGTTAAGAATGGAATTACTGTTGTCTGTGCAACTCATGATATGAAGATTTTAGGTGTTAGTGATCGCATTGCTTGGATTAGAGATGGAGTTATTGAGCGTATTGAGCCTAGGAGGACTGTGGAGATTACTTTTGAGGAGTTATTCGAGGAGCCTCCAAAACTTTAGCTTCAATTAAAGCTTCATTCAATGCATCTTCTATTTGTTGTGGTGTTGCGGGTTCTTCAAGCCCCCCTCTCCTGGTTCTGTGACTTAAAGTTAATCTTGCACAAGTCTTTATATGGTTTAGATTTACCTCTAAGATTCCTTCAAAGGCTGCTAGGGTTTTTGCAGTTTTTATTATTGTTATATCTGGTCTATGCCCATCAACTCTAAGTTTTATGCATAATCTTGAAACTACTTCCAATAGTTTATCTGGAACTTTAACTTTTGGTAGTAGGTTTCTGGCGTTTATTATTCTCATTCTAAGTTCCTCTTGTTGAGGTTCAAACTTCTTCCTGAAGGCTTCTGGGTTTTCTTCGTATTCCAAGTTTCTCCTCATGATCTCTATCCTTAAATCTTTATCATATATGTTTTCGACTTGTACATGTAGTGCTAATCTATCTAGTAATTGGGGTCTAAGTTCTCCCTCTTCTGGGTTCATAGTTCCTATTAGTATGAATCTAGCTGGATGTGCAACTGAGATCCCCTCTCTCTCCACAACATTCCATCCTGAGGCAGCTGCATCCAATATGTCATCAACTATGTGGTCTGGTAGTAGGTTTATTTCATCTACGTATAGTATGTTTTGGTTTGCTTCTGCAAGTAGTCCTGGCTCTAAGGCTTTAACCCCTTCCTTTATGGCTCTTGTTATGTCTAGTGTGCCTACAACTCTATCTTCGGTTGCTCCTATGGGTAGTGTGACTATCCTCATCTTCCTCCTCTCATATTCTAGGGGTTCTCCCCTTTCATACTTTCCTCTACATACTTCACACATGTTTGTTGGGTCTTTTGGGTTGCAGTTGAAGGGGCATCCTTTTACGACTTCTATTTCTGGGAGGAGTTCGGCTAAAGCTCTTACTGCTGTGCTCTTCCCAGTCCCTTTAGCTCCCCTTATCAGTACTCCTCCTATCCTGGGGTTTATTGCGTTTAATAGTAGGGCGAGTTTCATGTTATCTTGATCTACTATAGCTGTGAATGGGTATGTTGGTATTGACATTTCAATTCATACTCTAGTATAGACAACCTTAAATACTTGTTTGTTACCTTATATCTAAGACTCTAAGCGCATTGCAATATATATTGTTGGGTGAAGTATCGTGGAGTTTTGTGATAAGTGTGGAAGTATGCTCGTGCCTGAGAAGCGTAGTGGAGAGATTGTACTGGTTTGTAGGAATTGTGGATTTGTTAAGAAGCATACTTCACAATCATATAAGGTTAGGCAAGATATTGGTGAAGAGAAGCGTAGGAAGATAACTATTGTAAGTGAATCAGAAGTTAGGAGTACGAGGAGGAGTGAAGAAGAGTTAGAGCTTATGGAAGATTATCATAAGGCAACTCTAGAATTGATGGAAGCAGAAAGTGAAGAGAGACCTGAAGGTTCTGGATAGGCTTCATTGTGAAATACTTTTAACTCCACACCACCCCCATTTTTTGTGGTGTATTTACGATGGTTAGGATAGCTATTCTCGATGCTGATAAATGTAAACCTAAGGATTGTAGTAGAGAGTGTTATAGGTTTTGTCCTAGGGTTAGGAGTGGTGATAAGACCATCGAGTTTAACGCTGAGACTGGTAAGCCTATAATTGTTGAAGCGTTATGTTCTGGTTGCGGTATATGTATCCGTAAATGTCCATTTAAGGCTTTGAGGATAGTGAATCTTCCCGATGAATTGGAGGAGGATTGTGTTCATAGGTATGGAGTCAATAAATTCAAGTTATATAGGCTTCCAATACCAAGGCCTGGAACAGTTTTGGGTTTACTTGGCCCTAATGCTGTGGGTAAATCTACTGCCATTAAGATTTTGGGCGGAGTTATTAAGCCAAATCTTGGCAGATGGGATTCACCTCCAGATTGGGATGAGATCATACGTTTCTATAGAGGTTCTGAGCTTCAAAGATATTTTGAGAAACTGTCTCATGGTGATCTTAGGGTATTCCTGAAACCACAGTATCTAGATAAGATTCCAAGTGTGGTTAAGGGTTCTGTTGGGGAGGTTTTATCTAGAGTTGATGAACGTGGAGTTCTACGTGATTTGGCTGATTCACTGGGTCTTAGGGGGATTTGGGATAGACCTCTAAGTGTTCTTAGTGGTGGTGAGCTTCAGAAGGTTGCTGTGGCAGCTGTTGCTCTTAGGGATGCCGATGTATACTTGTTTGATGAACCTTCAAGTTACCTTGATGTCTATGAGAGGATGAGGGTTGCCAGGGTTATTAGAGGGTTGGCTTCAAAGGATAAATACGTTGTCGTTGTAGAACATGATCTTGCAGTCTTAGATTACATTTCAGATCAAGTTTGCATATTTTATGGGAATCCTGGGGTTTATGGTATTGTAACCCCAGTTTATGGTGTTAGAGTTGGAATAAACATTTATCTTGATGGCTACATATCCTCTGATAATGTCTTATTTAGACGTGAACCAGTTAAATTTGATGTAGCTCCACCCCACATTGAGTGGACTCCTGGAAGCTTATTCCTAGAGTGGGGTTATATGAGGAAGAGACTTGGAGATTTCGAGTTGAAGGTTGAGCCTGGCAGTATACATATAGGTGAAGTTATTGGCATCCTAGGTCCAAATGGGATTGGTAAAACAACATTCATAAAACTCCTTGCAGGGGTTTTGGAGGCTGATGAAGGTTGCACTCCAACTTCCAACTTAAAGGTTAGCTATAAGCCTCAATACATATCGTTTAAGGAAGATTTAACTGTTAAAGAGGTTTTAGCTGAAGCTGCTGGTGATAAATTTAATTCCTCATGGTTTAAGAGTGAAATTCTATTACCATTAGACCTCAGGGATCTACTTGATTCATATTTATCGGAGCTTAGTGGTGGTGAACTTCAGAGGGTTGCCATAGCTAAATGCTTATCCATGGATGC
>JANZKA010000040.1 GCA_025060975.1 Candidatus Culexarchaeum nevadense | reverse complement strand
TTTGGCTCAAAAGCTGGGCAGTTGTAGCTGTCTCTGCCAATCTTCATGAACTTCCACTTTCCATTGAAGTGCCCCTTGCTGCACTTCACGAATACATTGTTTGGCGAAAGTTCGCTGCGATTCACCTCTGCATGTTTACAATTTAGACATGCGATTTCAGACATTTAAACACCTAAATAGTAATTAATAGACTATATGTTGTATTTAAACTTTGCCGTAAAAATTATATACATAATGATATCAATGAAGCCTTGTTATTTGTTTAATTTTCTAACTTTATTAATAATGCTTCCAATACCCTCAATATGAACTTCAACCACATCACCATCCCTGAGAAATACTGGTGGATTCCTCCTAAAACCTACACCACTGGGCGTGCCAGTCAATATAACATCACCAGGCATTAAAGTCATATCTTGAGATAGATGGCTAACTAGATCTTCAATGCCAAATATCATATCATCAACCAATGAATTCTGCATTAAAATTCCATTCAAAAGAGTTTTAATTCTAAACTTACGCCAATCATCCACATACTCCCTCAATAATATCCCTGGACCCATGGGGCAGAAGGTATCTAGGGATTTACTTCTAAAGAAGTGTAGCGAGCCGCCAGCAAATTCCAAATCCCTAGCTGTAACATCATTAGCCACCATGTAACCTAAAACATAATTTAAAGCTTCATTCTTTGATACATACTTGCATTTCACACCAATAACTACTGCAAGTTCACCTTCAAAATCCACTTGATCAGAAACTTTTGGTAGGATTATGTCATCATATGGACCTATTATGGATGTTGTAGCTTTAGTGAATACGATAGGTACACTTGGAATTTTACTCCCAGTTTCTTCAACGTGACTCCTATAATTCAATCCGATACCAATAAGTTTTCCAGGTCTAGGCACAGGAGCATGAAATCTAACTTCACTCAACTTGTACGAAACCCCCTCAACACCAATGAATCTATCTACATCCTCAATGATCTTCCGCAATAGGGGGGCTATTAGGGGGCCTCTATTAATTAAAGCCATTATGTTTCTAGGAATAACCTTATAACTTCTACGTTTAGCCACATCATAGCTCAACCCTTCATCCATCAAAATCTTCTGATAAGCTGAATTCAAATCAATAATGACATCATCAACTAAAATTCCTGAAGACAGTTTTCTACGATTCAATGGGGTGAAGTGAATTAAGAGCATATATGTCACTAAAACAAGATTAGATGGATACTACATATAACGTTTTTCCATGAAAAGTTTGGAATACACAAAGTACATGACAATTACAATTGAAAGGGAAAATACTGTCAATGCAGTTAGAAAGATGTATGCAATCTCTAAACCATAAACTCCAGCCAAAAACCCAGTGATAGATGAGGAAATAGATCCTAGAGAGAAGTTTATGAAGAAGAATAAGCCATAAACATACCCAGTTAACGATGCATCCACAAGTTCACTTTGAATTTTCGTTGATGGAGGTTGATGAGCATAAAATGAAAAACCATAAAGAACCACTCCAAGTAAGCTTAAATAAATATTCCAACGACCAAAAACTATGAATATTAAGCTGATAGGAACAAATGTGAAACTTAAAATCAAAGCCTTCAAAGAGCCTTTAACATCAGCAAAGAAACCACCAAAAAGCTGTCCAAAAACGCCACTAAGCAATAATAGAGACATAGCCATTGCAGCATAAAGCTGATCAAACCCTCTGGAAATAAGTAATGATGGTAAGAATAATTCAAAACCACGGGAAAACAATCCAATAGAAATAGAGAATAAGATTATCCATTTAACTCTATCATAAGGAAAACCAAAACTTAAACTACCAGTTTCAATATGAAGAGATTTAGATCCACCATTAATGAAAGCCATGGACAAAATCATCGATAGGAAACCCAAAAACATAAGTGAAGCTCTCCAATCAAAGACTTGTGATATGGTTATAGAGAACATTGGAACAACCACAGAACCTAAACTTCCACCAAGACCATGCAAACCCATAACCCTACCAACACTACCACAATAATCCTCTGAAATCAACTTGTTAGCTATGGGATGATATATACTTGCAAAAAGGGAATTAAGAGCTAGAGAGAAAGTGAAAACATAAACATTAACATGTAGGAGTAGTGGGGTAAGAGAAAGTCCGGAGAAAAGTAGACTAAAGAAAACTAGCCTCCTACTGGAAAACCGCTTAGATAGAGGACCAGCAAATATTGACCCAAAACCATAAAGGAAGTATGCCAATGAAGTCACATACCCCATATCATAAATACTTACATGAAGAAAGCTAGCTATCTGTGGAAGCAAAACTGGAATAGCCAATAGGAAACTATGATTAATAGCATGAGCTAAACCTAGGAAAATTACACCGGAAATCCGCATAAACTACTTGAAGAATTGAGGATAACATTCAACTAATAAGTGTTATCATTACATTAAATGGGTATTCTACCAATGAACTTCACAGCTTCAATTATCTCCTTACCCAAACTAGCCTCCCTCTCATAAGTGCCAAAAACCTTTAAAGTGTAAGTTTGAACTTTATATGCACCCCTCATGAATAATGGAATTGCACCAGCAAATGCTGGTGGAACACCTCCAATCAAACCGATCAATGGAGCTGACAATGCCAAACCTGAAATCAACCCAATAATAGCACCAGCAAAAATGAGTCCAACACCCAAAGACATAGATATAGTTCTATGCATAGTTGAAACCAGATATTGACCATAAAGAACTTCACCATTAACTGCATCCACAAAACCATTGAACTGATAATTCAAGTAGCTATATCTGAATTCCCATATAGGATAGTGTACAAGCCCTTCACATCTACTCTCAATCTTAGCCTCCAACCCCCTGCCAGCAAGGTCCAGCTCTCTGGAAAACCTGTTATAGACACGAGCTCTAGCAATCTTCTCCAAATCATCAATGGAAACTGTCGGTGAATAGAACTTTGCATCCTTAACAATTTGAGGCTTGAAATAAATTTTACCCCTAACCGGGAAGCTATACCCTTGAGGTATAGGTACTGGAAGCATCTTTAATGCTGGTAAAGCCACATACTCAACCTCAAGAACTTCTTGACCACCCTTAGACCTACCTTCAACATAAAATAAGTAAAGTGGAATATAGTGCAAAACTCTACCCATAAGGTTGATTTGATCACTAAAACCCTTTGGAACACCAAACTGTCTTGATAAAATAGATTTCAATCTACCATAAGCAGTCTGAGCATCGTAAATTGCTGGGTAAAAGTAGTGTTCAAAATCAAGCTTCCCAACTTTAATATTTACCGTCAACCCACAATATGGACAAGTAACTACACTTACAGTCTCAGGAACATCAAAACTTCCGCCACAATTACTACATGTATAATTCAATCTTCAACCACCCTCAATTCTAACATCCTCAACAACTTTCCCACCGAAAAACCAGCTTACAACACATCCAGCAGCCAAACTGAATAAACTGTAAATTGGATTTAACCCTCCAACAAATGTGAAAGTTAAACCTAAAGCTGATATTAAACATCCAGATACAGCTCCAAGGATATAGCCAACCCTATGGTAAGCCATGACAGGCTCCTGAGCTAATAGTAGATGACAATCCCAACCAGCATACGCCACCCTATACTGGGCATTACCATAACTATAAATAATATACCAGTATGGAAGTAAAGTCAACTTCGACTTCTCAACAATCTTAGTGTTACACACAAACTTCGTCAATTCATCAACCTTAGATGAAACCTTTCTAAGCATCATATCCCCAGCATCATCCCTAGCAATTACAGAAGCCTCCTCAACTCCAATTTCAGACCTTAAGAAAGACATTTTGAGATTCTTGAAATCCTTTATATCACCAATTGGAATACTTGGAGGATTACTGTAATTGTAGTGTGATGAAAGCTCCTTTAATGAGAAATCTTCAGCACTACGCCTCGCCAAAACAGGTATCTTTAGAATAGAGGAGAAACTTTCAGAAACACGTTTTCTCCTAGTCTTAACCTGAGTTCTCCTACCAACAGTCTCCACAACCCTCTCAGTTTTCCATCCTTCATAAAAACCTTCAACTTTAATAGAGAAGAAGTAGAATGGAATGTAAACCCCTCTAACTTCAACTATCTGAATTTTATCTGCAATACGTTTCAAATCGAAATCCTCAGAAATCCTGGTTAGAAAGCTTTTAACAATATCATCTCTACCCATAGATGGAACTACCATTATATCTTCAGTAGCCTCCACAAACCAGTTGGGAGTACCACAATAACTGCAAACAACCATTATCGTTTCGGGGGTTACGTCAAGTTTACCACCACAATTTCTACACTTAAACTCTTGAATCACTATGGACATTCAATGAAGCCCCCTCAAAAAACACTCTACTTCAACTCTTCCCCACAAACTGGACAAAATCTGGCTTCCTCAGTACATATATGTTGTTTTGAGCACCATTTAACTCTCCTACCACAATATGGGCAGAAATTAGCTCCAGTGGGAACTTGCTTACCACAATATGGACATATAGCGAAAGAGGGGGGTGCTATGGGGACTGCTTGTTGAGGGGCTGTTGATGGTGTGGTTATAGGCTGAGGGGGTGGAGGAGGCTGCATCAAAGGTGGAACTATAACCATTCCAGTTCCAATAGCTGCACCAGGACTTTTACCAAGTTCCTTAGCAACTTCCTTAACAGTCTCCATCTGGAGAACATATCCAGTTTGCACCCCACCACGCATCATCCAGAATAATCTGTCACGCCAAGGCCCCTCAGTATCAACACCTTCAAAAACTACTTTTTCAAGAGATATCCCTATATCCCTAAAGTCTCTCCTTAAAAGCATGGTTACACGCTCAGTAACCTCTGTTTGCTTCATATAAACATCTTGAATGCTAGTGGAACTCAAGTAAGCCATAATCTTCTCATTAAAGTATCCCCTCAAATACTCATTTAATTCATCGGTGGTGAAGACTGATTGTGGCCCCACAACTTTATTTACAAAAAGACTTGGATCTTCAATTCTGAAGTAGAAGCTTCCATGGAATAATAGTGGTGCAAGTTCAATGGTTTGAGTTCTACCACCAAACTTCCCCTGAAACCTTCTCAAAGAAACATATATTATCATAGATCTGAATATGCTCTCCCCATAGAGCCCCTCTACGAGTCCACTTAGAAATGGGACGTTCTGTGTATCTAGAACATGTCTTCCAGCTCCAAGTAAACCATAAAGTTTCCCATCACGATAAAATAATGCGTTTTCAAATTCCTTAACAATGACAACACTACCCCAAGGTATAATCTCATCCGGATATTTCCACACTATCTCAGTATCAGATGGATTAACCCATTCGATGATTTTAGGCTTCAACCCAGCAGCTCTAGCAGCTTTCCCCAAACCTTTACCAAATATGTTTGCCAAATCACTTCACCCCTCTCAAAACCTTAATTCTCCTATCAATAACATCATCTATTTTAGATAAATGTTCATTAATTTTATTTAGCAACTCAATTTTAACAGTTGAAATAGATGCAGCTTCTTTAACACTTTTAGATAAATTTAAAATTTCATTAACAATTGATATGAGCTCTTCATCCAAACTTTTCATTTCCTCCAAATTTTGTAGATCAACTTTAACTATATTGTAATGTGGAGAATAACCAGATTCAGCAAATCTCAATCTATCTGAAGCCAATCTAACAGTAGAAGCTAAGCTGTTAATCTTCTTAGCCAATGTGAAATCATATTCACTCATAATTAATGCAGCCTCCTCCAAATAGTTCTTAGCATCTGTGAGGAGTTTAACGAGGTAACCCCTTAAAAGCCTATCATCTTCACGTATAAGCTCCCTCTTCTTATAACCACTAAACCCGGGTAGGATAAGCTCTAATCTTTCAAGCCAAGTGAATCGCTTAGACAAAAATTCCCACCAAACATAGTAGAGATAGAGAGTAGAAAAATGTTTTGTATGTAAATTTGAACTCTACCCTCCACCTATTACTGGCATTATAGTTATAGTGTCATCATCATCCACAATGGAATCAAAGGTTCCAGGGGAATTATTAACTAGAATTATAACCCTATTCTGAGCTTCAGGTGGAATATCAAGGATATCTCTGACTCTTTTCGGAGAATCCAATTTAACCTCTATAACACTTCCCCCAACGTACTTTGTGAGGAAACCTAAAGCAATTATCTTAACCATCCCAATTCACTCTGAAAGTTTCACAAGACCCTCCAAAACATTTATTGTGAATTCTAATCCAAGCTTTCTTAAAGTCGACTTTCTTGGAACACCATTATAATCCCATCCACGCTTATCATAATACATGTCAAGCATACGATTCCATTCATCCCACTTCAACTTCTGTCCAGCCAGAGGACCCTTAGTTAGAGGCTCTTTAAACCATCTTGCTGGTGGGATATCCATATGTCTACCCCAATTTGCACCATACTCTCTAACCCAGAAAGCTCTTATCAAAGTGTAGATTCTATCAGCCACCATGAATATATCATCAAAAGTCATGGTGACCCCAGTAGCTGCCTCGAGGAATTTCGGGTACCAATCAACACTTAATCCAAGTTCAATCCATGGAAATCTACATGCCACAAGACTCTCAAACATTCCACCTCTAATTCTCTGCAATTCAATGAGTTTATCCACTTTACCCTCACTATAATCAAACCTCCCAGTTCTAACTTCCCATGAAATTATCCATGCATCTTTATGATGAGCACCTATAGGTGATGTTCCATAAGCTAAAGCCATAGCTGGAGCTGTATGGCAATCATATGCTGAAATCTCTAAACCCTTAACATGCATAGCCCAATCCATAGATTCACCTCCAATCTTCTCAGACATCCTTTTAACCCCTTCAGCAATGAAATCACCTAAACCACGCCTATACGCAGTATCAATGATTAAACTTTTAGCAGCATCAAAATCACCCCACTCCACCTTTTCTCCTATGAGCTTCTTCTCAGAAGCCTCCATTACGAAGCCTAGCGAGTTACCCATGGATATAGTGTCCAAACCAAGCTCATCACACAGCCTATTCAAAACCCCAACCTTCCTAATATCACCTAAACCAATATTTGAACTTAGCATGGCAACATTCTCATAATCAAGTTCTGAAAACTTCTTCTCATAATCCTCAATAACATTACCACAAGTCATTACACAATTTGGACATCCACGTCTAAGCTTCTTAACAGATTCCATAGCATACCCATCAACCTCCTTAGCGTAATCGAAAACCCCCTCCCTGAAATTATATGTTGGCAATGTACTATTCACTTGACACCACTCTATAGTAGCCATAGTTCCCTGCCTAATCCAGAAATCATACCCCTCAGCTTTCAATATACTCTTGGATGCTTCGGATCCAAGGAGGTTGAGTTTCTCTTCATCATGTACAGGTATACTTTGAGTACCCCTCAAAACTATTGCTTTAAGATTCTTAGATCCCATAACTGCACCCATACCAGGTCTACCACCAGACCTCCCCTCTTGCGATGTTATTGTGGCAAATTTAACTATATTCTCCCCCGCAGGACCAATACTAAGTACACCGCAATCCCCTCCATGAACCTTCTTCAATTTCTCCTCAGTTTCAAAGGTTGTTAAACCCCAAAGATCTTTGGCATCATTGAATTCCACCTTCCCGTTTTCAATGTAGAGGTATGTAGGCTTATCGGAAGCTCCCTCAATAACAATAGCATCAAAACCAGACTTCCTAAGCTGAATTGCAGCATTAGAACCTAAATTCCCATCACCATAACCACCAGTTAAGGGGCTTTTTGAGGCTACCACAAGCTTACCGGTACTTACAACTGTGAGGCCAGTTAATGGTCCAGCAGCCAAAATCAATTTATTCAATGGAGATAATGGGTTCACTCCAATTGGAAGCTCATCCCACAAGATTTTGATTGCAAACCCTCTACCACCAAGAAATTGTAAAGCAAAATCTGAAGAATACTCTTGAATTACAGCCTTCCCCCTTCCCAAATCAACCCTGAGAATCTTGCCATTCCACCCCTTCAACAAACTCACCAACATACATTAACTGTTCAATCAATTTAAAGAGATTTCGGATATGGAAAGAGCTATAAAGACATTATTAGAGAATTAACATACGATGAAAAATGCAATTAAACGGTAAGCGTTTAAGTATGGCATTAACTGGCGACTCGTTCATAGCCACAAGACTCTCAACATTCACAGAACCATTATTTCTAAAACTCGTGGAGATAATAAGATCTGCAGATGTTAGATTCACAAATTGTGAAGTTTTAATAAATGATTTTAAAGGGTATCCTGCAGTTCAAAGTGGTGGAACTTATGCTGGTAATGAAAGTTATATTGCAGATGAATTGAAGTGGATGGGATTCAACATTGTTAGTAGAGCAAATAATCATGCCATGGATTACAGGGAAATAGGCTTAATTGAAACGTCAAAAAACTTAGATAGAGTAGGCATTGTACATGCAGGTGTTGGAATGAATCTTGGAGAAGCCAGAGAACCAAAATACCTTGAAACATCAAAGGGGAGAATTGCGATAATATCAGCAGCAACATCATTCCCTGCAGAAGCTAGAGCAGGTGAAGCTAGACCAGATATTCAAGGTAGACCTGGACTAAACCCCCTTAGATACACGATAACCATAGAAGTTACAGAGGAAATGTTCAAAAACTTAGTAATGCTTGCAAGAATGATGGGAATTGAAGTTAAAGAAGATGCTGAAGAAATTAGGGTTTTCGGACAGAAATTCAAGAAATCAACTAAAATCGAAGTGAAATATGAACTTAATAAGAGGGATTTAGAGGGGAATATCAAAGCTATTAGAAATGCAAGGAGAATGGCTGACTACGTACTATTCTCCCTACATGATCATGAGAGGGGTAAAAGCATCTTTGAACCACAACCATTCGTAGAAGATTTCGCTAGAAGGTGTATAGATGAAGGTGTTGACGTATTCATTGGACATGGACCACACGTGTTAAGAGGGA
>JANZKA010000039.1 GCA_025060975.1 Candidatus Culexarchaeum nevadense | reverse complement strand
GGAAATAGTAGTTGTTAGCATGGGATTAAGTGCAAAATTCTCTATGGGCATAATACCTGCACAAATACTTTACTCAGCTGGGATAATTGATGAAACATTATTCACATCATTTGTTGGAGTCTCCACAGTAACCACAATGACCATACCCTTCACATTATCATACATCGTGAAGAAATGGAAGAAGGATATAATTAACCCTTAAAACCAAATTCAACATTATGAACACACAATTTCACCAAACCTTACATCCAACTGAGACTTCATCTCCCAAAGTTATCAGATGAACTCTTCCATCAGCTTCTTCTGCAACTATTAGCATGGCTTGACTCTCCACATCAGCAATCCTTTTAGGTTTTAGATTCACAACAAATATCATCTTCTTACCCATAAGATCTTCAGGTTGATATTGATCTCCTATACCTGCTACAACTATTCTGGATTCATCGCCAAAGTCTACTGAAAGCTTTATTAGCTTCCTAGTTCTCGGAATCCTCTCAGCACTCCTAACAAGTCCAACTCTCATCTTAAACTTCCAGAATTCCTCAACATCAAACAATTCCTGCGTAGACAATATTTTTCACCGCTAAAATCTAATGTTTATCTAGTAGATAATGCTTCCCATTCAATATGGGTTAACCTACTTCTTCAACCATTACTGGAACTTTAACCCTCCTATAACCGTAACCTTGCCTATAAACTTCCAGCTCCACGTAACCCTGCATTATGGAATCCTCCACAGCTCTCCTAAGCTCCCTAACATCTGAAACCTCTTTACCAGCAATTTTCGTTATAATGTCTCCGGGTGCAATTCTAGCTTCATAAGCTGGAGTTCCTGGGATAACCCTAACTATCAGTAATCCACGTTTAAGTGGGAGTCTGTATGCTGAAGCCAGTTGGGGGGTTATGGATGCAGCGTAAACCCCTATCATAGCTCTAACAGGTCTACCATAAAGTTTGATCATCTCTAAAACTCTTTTAACAGTATTTATTGGTATTGCGAAGCCGACACCTTGAGCGTAGGGGATTATTGCTGTAACCATCCCAACAGCCATCCCATCAACATTGACTAGGGGGCCTCCACTATTACCTGGATTTATAGCTGCATCAGTTTGTATCAAATCCTCTAATGCAACATTCTCGCCCACAATATTTCTACCAACAGCGCTAATCACACCCATGGTTACTGTTGGTCCAGGTAAACCTAGAGGACTACCCACAGCAAAAACTATTTCACCAACCCTAAGCTTATTTGAGTCGCCTAGGGGTAGCGGTTTAATACCGTCTGGAACCTTCTCAACGCTAACAAGAGCCACATCCCTATAAGTGTCTGCTATTAAAACTCTACCATCAAATCTAGACCCATCAAAGAAGATTACATCCACAACCCTTGCATCAGAAACTACATGTGCATTAGTCACAATTATATTTTCACCTATTAAGAAACCTGAACCAAGTCCTCTAATTGGAACAGTTCCGAAAATACTTTCAAAACCAAGTTTAACAGTAGTTATCGTCACAACACCCTTTGAAACTTCATCCACAACTTTAATAACATGCTCATTGAAATCCTTTAGAGGAGTAACCATAAAACCACTGTAATATACTATGTAGGGTAATCAATATAAACCTATTTCAATGGGAATCTCTGAATGAACTTATCACCCTCACCTGAAAGCCTATACCTATAACCACCTAATTCAAGGTAATTGTTATCCCTAGCATTAGCTTCAATAAGCCTCTGCTTCAATTCTGGGAAATCACTTGAAAAAGCCCACTCCCCAACACCACTCTTAAATGGATGCCACTTATGAACATTCAATGAAGCTTCAAGGAATCTAAGCCTATCCTGAAGCATATCAATGATCTGTTTAAGCTCCTTAATCTGCGCTTCAAGCATAACCCTCTCCAAATCTATGGATTCCTCACCCTTCTCCAAGACACATCAAAATAAATATACTTATTACACATAAAAATGTCTCGGTGTGAAAATTGAAAGCAATGATTCTAATGGAACAAATGCCAATAGAGAAAGCTCCACTAAAAATAGTGGATTTAGAAAAGCCAACTCCATCCACTGATGAAGTACTATTAAAGGTGAAATGCTGTGGAGTATGCAGAACAGACCTACACATAGTTGAAGGAGAATTGAAAGCAGTAAAACTCCCAGTAATAATTGGACATCAAGTTATAGGGGAAGTTGTAGATGTGGGATCCGAGGAGAATACCCATTTAATAGGGAGAATTTTCGGAGTACCATGGTTGTACTGGAGCTGCGGTAAATGTAAATACTGTGTAAATGGATATGAAAACCTATGCCAAAACGCACTATTCACTGGATACAGTGTAGATGGTGGATATGCAGAATACATGAAAGCAAAAGTGAATTACATACATGAAATCCCTGGGAACATGGATCCAATACAAGCAGCACCACTACTATGTGGTGGAGCCATAGGTTATAGAGCATTTAAAATGGCAAAGGTGGGGGGAGGAGATAAACTTGGATTGTTTGGATTCGGATCATCAGCACACATGATAATACAAGTAGCTAATAGTATTGGTGTAGAGACATATGTTTTCACGAGAGCAAAGAGTTCACAAGAACTAGCCATAAGCTTGGGAGCTAAATGGGCTGGAGACCCTAGAGAGCATATAACCACACCATTAGATGCAGCAATAGTATTTGCACCGGCAGGTTGGGTTGCTGTAGAAGCATTGAAGAAGCTTGATAGAGGGGGGAGACTTATATTAGCTGGCATATATATGACTCCAATAGAGAGATTAGAGTATAATGACTTATGGCTTGAAAGGGAGATTAAAAGTGTTGCCAACGTCACAAGGAATGATGTTAAAGAATTCCTAAATATAGCATCAAAAATAAACTTGAAGACTAAAGTAACAGTTTACCCATTGAGTGAAGCTAATGAAGCTTTAAAAAGCCTTAAACATGGAGAACATAGTGGATCTATAGTTTTAAAAGTAACTGGAAACCAAGTATAAGTGTAATATTATGTCCATAATAATAAGTGAATTGAAGAAGAGGCTTAAGGAGCTTGAAGCAAAACACATTACTAGACCAATACCATCAATAGTTATAGAAACGGAATTCTCTAGGAAGCCTGCAACCATAATGTATACTTCAAGTGAATACAAAGACCTAACTGAAATATTTAAAGGATCTTCAGTTAAGGGGGAGATATTGGGAGACGAATACATCATATACAATCTACCACAAATATCCTTTGATTCAAAAACCTTCAAGAAGATTGAAGACATAGCCTACGGGAAATTCAAAGTTGAAAGAATAGTGGATGTCCCACCAATACCACATCCAAGATATGGAAGAGAAACCTCAGCTGGATTGGAATTGATTAAAGATGGAAAACCTATAGCCACAATATACTCAACGAGATTCCACATAAACATAAACTTTGAAGCTGCAGAAGAACTTGCAGATGAATTAATTAGGGAAGTTTATAGGTTTGAAGAAAAGCCAAGTCTACTAGCAATACTAATATGGAAGATTAAAAAGTTCCTTAAGAAGAGGTTTGGAGGAAAGTAGGGAGAGGGAGTTTAAACCCATGATCTTAATCTTATCATCCCATGAAACCCTCAAATTCATAATCTTCGAAATCTCCATTTGAATATTAGAATATGGGTAATCTGACCCGAAGAGAACCCTATCAGAACCAATCCTATTAACAGCATACTCAATAACTTTAAAACCCCTATAAGTGGATGTTTCAAGGAAAACATTATCAAAATCCTCAGCAACCCTAATAGCATCAACAGATCCTTGAGCCATATGACCAATAATAACCTTCAATTCAGGGTATGTGGAGCATATTAGCCTAAGGGCATTTGGATGAGAAGCACCATATCCAGAGCAGTGAATGTAAACAAGCATCCCCATCTTACAAGCATAACTTAAAATTGGATCAAGAAGTGAAATATTAAATAAATTGTAACCATCAGTTTCAGGTCTAAATTTTACACCAACAAAACCATAATCCAAAGCCTTTGAAACCTCATCTAGAATACTTGAACGTTTAGGGTTAACCCAATAAAACCCGAAAAGCCTATTGGAGAACTTTGAAACTTCATTAATCAATTTAAGGTTATGATTTAAACTTGAAGAAGCAGCAGTTACAAACCCATAGGATATATTGAAATCATCCATAATTGAAAGCATATGCTCAGCACATATATTGGCTGTAAATATTCCAAATACTCCACCAATATGCATATGGGCATCAAAGATCATTTCACTCATCCAATAGAGGGTTATTTCAAAGCATATTTAACAGCTTCCTCAGCTAAAACTTGCAATGGATCTACTACGGGAACCTTAAGATCGCCACTCCTAATAACCACGGAAACTTCAGTGCATCCGAGGATGATTAGCTCAGCACCTTTAGATATGAGCTTATTTGCAACATCAATTAATAGTTTCCTACCAAACTCCAAGTTTCCAGCCTTAACACCATCATATATTCCACTCATAACCAGCTTCTGATCCTCATCATCTGGAACCAGTATCTCAACACCACACTTCCCAAAAGCCTTTTGATACAACCCAGTTTTAACAGTTCCAGTTGTAGCTAGAAGCCCCACCAATTTAATCTCCGGATAAAATTTTGAAACATATTCAGCTGTCAACTCAATCATATTGAAAAATGGAATCTTAACTGAGGATTTAAGCTCCTCATAATAGTAGTGTGCGGTATTACATGGCATGATTATGAAGTCTGCACCAGCCTTCTCAAGCAACTTAGCAGTTCTAATAAGCTCTGGAAGTGGATTCTCACCACCATAAAGTATTGCTGCAGTCCTATCTGGAACTTTTGGGTTATTGAATATTATTATTGGTATGTGATCTTGATCCCTCTTGGCTGGGGTAGCTTTAATTATTCGGAGGAATAGTTCTGCAGTAGCTTCAGGACCTAACCCACCCAAAATACCTATAGTCTTCAAAACTTGACACCACGATAAATAATGTTTAATCAGCCACTATTAAAATTAATTCCTTAAACCTTAAATTTCAAAGCCATCCCCATCAACTTAAACTCACATTCACTACAAAACATGTAACTCTTAAAATCAGTATCAGCAATACTATTACTGAAATGCATAACACACCTCCTATTTGGACAGTGCCTTAAACCAAGCGTATGTCCAAGCTCATGAACAGCCTCCTTCAAAGCCCTTTCAAAAAACAATTCCATATCAGTGCTATAACCATAGAATTCAGGTCTCAATCTAAATAGAGATATAACTGCAAATCCACCTCCAAGCATAGCTTCACCGAAAACAAAATTGAGAGCATCAGCATATATGTCAACATCCAAAACACCTAAAACCCTATAATTACCTGAAATCCTACCAAAACTTCTACTAAGATAATCAAGTATAATTGAAGAGTTATATTGCATCCTACGAGAATTGTAAGCTTCATCAATCAATGGCAACTCATATTCAGAAGCAATAGCTCTGAAAAACTTAACCTTAGAATTAATGTCAAAAGATAAACGCTCAATAATTGATGGTTCAACAAACCCTATTGGCTGAATCAAAACATTAATCAGCCGATTCAAAGTATAAAACCATAAATATATTTCAGAAGACAAATATAAAAATGAAATGAGTTACAAACATGGTTTGGAAAGACATTTAAAAGGGATTTACAATTAACTTCTGGAAGTGGGAGATTGGCATTAAACCTTTGGAGAGATATACCACCAGGAGATAATCCACCAGAAATATTGAATATGGTTGTTGAAGTTGTAAGCGGATCAAGAGACAAATATGAGTATCACCGTGAATGGGGAGCATTCATACTGGATAGGATAATACATACATCCACAGTATTCCCAGTAGATTATGGATTCATACCACAAACATGGTATTATGATGAAGACCCACTGGACATAATGGTCATATCATACGAGCCACTAGAAATTGGATGTATAATAAAAGTTAGACCAATAGGCGTATTAATACTTGAAGATGAAAGGGGGGAAGACCCAAAGATACTCTCAGTGCCAATAGCAGACCCAAGATTCCATGGAATAACAAAATTAGACCAAATACACCCCCACCTATTAGTGGAAATAAGAGAATTCTTTGAAGCATACAAGAAGCTTGAACCAAACAAGTGGGTTAAATTTAAGATGTGGGGAGACCATGAAATGGCCAAGAGGGTAGTTATGGAGAGCATAGAGCTATTTAAAAAGACATTCTTGAAATCAGAGAAACAGAATACATGAACACATATTTATATCGAAATAAAGCTAATGAATAATGGATAAAGGGCATATGCCATCCAGCTACGTTAAAGGCAGGAAATTCGAGTATACTGTTAGAGCAAAATTTGCAAAACATGGTTATCTAAGTATAAGGGCTAGTAGCAGTAAAGGGACACCTAAAGGTCAACACCCACTAGACATAGTTGCAATAAAGAATGGAAAAGTAATAATGGTGGAATGCAAAATGCAAAGAGAAAAGATAACACTCCAACTATTAAAGGAAATGGAGGAGCTTGGAGAAAAGTATGGAGTAAATACAGTAATAGTCCACAGCAATAGCAGGATAACATGCATAATAGTACACGATAAAGATGGAATTGTAAATGACATGAAAAATATCTTCGAAGAAGTAAAAATTGCAAAAATATTTAATGGGGGATACGAGTTAATTGAAGTCAAATAACCTTATGAAACCTATCTCTCTCAATATACATATCAACCCTTCCATCACTATAAATCACAAATTCCACAGGCATTCTAACACCATTAGAGTAAACGTAGAATCTATTTGACTCCATTAAATCATCTTCTGGAATCAGCGGCATAGTAATGCTCCCAAAAACCCCCTTCTGAATTAAGTATAACATTCCACCCCTACTAACAACTTCAGCATTATCTACACCCATATACGTAGAGTAATGACCACAAAGCAGATTCATCTTCTTTCTAACCTTAACGTATGGAACATCTTCAGGATCTCTCCCCAAAATGATGGCATAAAGTGTTTGTGCAAACTCATCATACGGGAAACCAGCTGAATTGGAGGCCATAGCTATACCAAAACCGTATTCTGGTAGTAGTGATAAATGGGATGTTGAAACCAGTATTGACCCTCCATGTGAAACAAGTTTAGTTCCAAAGAAACCTTCAATAATACTCCAACCATACCCATATCCATGTCTACCATAAAGTCTCCTTGGAAATTCTATGTGTATCTTGAACATCTCCTCCAAAGACTCCTTTCCAATAATCCTCTTATCTTCGAATACACCCCAATTCAAATTAGCCATTAAATAATTGGATAACTCTGTAACAGAACTTATGAGTCCACCGGGAGCTGATATGAAGGAGAATTCAAAGTTTTCCTCAACGTTTGGATATGGATATGGTGTCGGTATAAATCGTCCAGATTCATCCACCCTATATGGTGTTATCCTATCAGGATCCCTTTCAAAAACGCTCTTAACAAATGTGCTTCTAAACATTTTAAGAGGCTTCAAGATACTCTCAGTTACATAAACGTGGAATGGCACTCCACTAACATTCTGAATTATGTGTCCAAGCATTCTGTAACCAGCATTAAGATAAAAGTATCTCTTCCCAGGTTCATCCACAATCTCATTTTGAGCTCCATTAACAAACCTATAGAAGTCATTTACACTAGCCATAGGTATCCCCATATGAAATCCCATACCACTCTGTAGTATTATTGTGGAAGTACCCAAATCTGGAATTCCGGAAGAGTGTGAAAGGAGGTGACGTATAAGTATAGGCTTATCCTTAAACCCTATCTTCAACGGTACATAATTTGATACTAGATCATCAAGAGATATCTTACCAGCCTCAACAAGTTGCATTATAGATAAAGCCACAAAGGATTTCGTAGTTGAACCTAAACCATAAAGAGTGTTTGGAGTTGCTGGAAGAACCTTCTCCAAATCCCTATAACCAAACCCCTCACGATACAGAATACCATTTTTATCCACAATGGATATACTGAACCCTGGAACTTTGAAATTCTTCATTAATTTTGGAACTTCCCTCTCCACATAACCCTTAACTTTATCAATTTCACATGACATAACCATCAATAATAACTATTAACATTAAAGTTATTAAAAGGTTTGTAAGCAAAACAGAATTATGGAATTTATGGTTACCATTTAACCGCAATATATTAAGTGTTAGGAAGTCAACTAGTACTTTAATCTTTCAAGTACTATTGAAGGGCAAACCCTCTTTACACCCTCAATGCTACCAATCCCCTCAGATATAATCCTTGAAAGGTCATTGCCATCCCTAGCCCAAATTTCAACCATAATCATATGATCACCAGTGGATATGAATACATTTCTTGCTTCAGGAAGTTCACATAACTTTTTAGCAACTTTTAAGAGTTGTTGAGGCTCCACATCTACACCCACAATTGCTACAGAATTGAAGCCAAGCTTAGCGGGATCAACGATTACAGTAAACCTATTTATAACATTACTCTTCTTCAATTTTTCCACTCTCTTCCTAATTGTAGACTCACTCAGATTCAACCTCCTAGCCAATTCACTAAAACTAATATCACCTTCCTCCATCAAAATTCTTATAATCCTAAAATCAACCTCATCCACCATAGGCAATTCACACACTAAACGTTTAAATCCATATTTAAGTACTTAAATCGGACAATAAAGTTATATTATAATCCTTAAAATATAAATTTATTGGGAAAGAAAATGAGGAAAATAAGTGAAGAAAATCTTAAAGACGCACTTTCAGGGGAAAGTCAAGCACACATTAAGTACATGATTTATGCGGAGAAAGCTGAGGAAGAGGGATTAAAAAATGTTTCAAGACTATTCAAGGCAGTAGCATACTCAGAATTTATACATGCAAAAAACCATTCCAAAATTTTAGGTATAATTAAAAGTACAAGGGAAAATCTGGAGAATGCGATAAATGGGGAGAAGTTTGAAGTTGAAGAAATGTATCCAGCATATAATTTAGTTGCTAAGAGTCAAAATGAAAATGGAGTTGCATTGGCTACGAATTGGGCTTTGGAATCAGAGAAGATCCACTTATCACTATATGAGAAAGCAAAGAGCAAAGTTAATTTTGGAGAAGATATTGAACTGGAGGCGATACATGTGTGTATCATATGTGGGTATACAGTTGAGGGGGAGAAACCTGAAAAGTGTCCAATATGCGGCGCATCGAGGGATAAATTTAAAACCTTCTAATAGGGGATGCACATGATCATGTATAAACCATTAAATTACGA
>JANZKA010000038.1 GCA_025060975.1 Candidatus Culexarchaeum nevadense | reverse complement strand
CAGCGAAGCAACAGCATCAATACCAGCAGCTAAACCAAGACTTATACCCTTAGGCCTCCTTATCATCAAATACAATGTCCCAATGAATATGGCAAGCGAGATTAAAGCTTTAAAGCCTTACCCCCCCAAAAAAAGGAGGATAAATGATAAATTGTAAACTTTAAATTAAGCGTAAATTGAACTAAACTATGCAATTACAATCACAAAATGTAAACTCAAAATGTGCTTCAACTTTAAATGATATCCTCAAGATAATTGTTTAATGATTAGTATGCGTAAAGTAGTATCAATACCAAGCTACTCAACCGCAACCTTGGGATTAGTTGATGGAGATCTAAATGTAGGTGAAGGCTCAATAATAAAAGCTGAAAATGGACTGGACAGCATAAAGGTTTCAGGTATAGTGAGTTGCAAAGGGGATTGCCAATTCAAATGCGGTTTAACAGCAGAAACATTAAATGGACGTGATGGCGACATAACCATTGAAGGAAACTTATCAGTAAACAATGTGAAAATTAGAAGGGGTGGCTTACATGTTACTGGAAACATATCAGCAAAAACACTAGATGTAGATAAAAGGGTAACTGTGGGAGGAGACTTCAACGTTGAAAAAGCCAATGTAGGTGGAATCCTAGAAGTTAACGGGAATACTAAAACCATAAATGTAAGTGTTGGAGGAACATTCAAAGCACATGGAAACGTAGAAATGGAAACAATTGATGTGGGAGGATCAATAGAAGTTAAGGGGGGAGTGAAGGGGTTAGAGATAGAAGTTGGAGGATCATTTAAGGGGGGAGGACCAGTAGAAGTTAAAAGGATATCAGCGGGAGGCATGATTGAAATAGAGGGGAAAGTAAATATTGAAGACATAGATGTTGGAGGCACGGTCACAATTAATGGTGGTGAAGTGAAGGGGGAGATTAAAGTAGGAGGAACTTTTAAAACAAAAGATTCCCTAAAATTCAATAAAATAAATGTTGGTGGTAGCGTAAAGCTATCCAATAAATGTGAAGGTGGAAGTGTAAAAGTTGGGGGATCTCTAAAAGTTGATGGAGATTTAATATTCACAAAAATAGATGTAGGAGGATCTGTTGAAATAACTGGAAATGCTGAAGGTGAAGAAATCAATGTTGGAGGCAAAGTAATTGTGGGAGGAGCATTAAACCTATCTGGAAAACTTGATGTTGGAGGAACAGCTGAAATAGGCAGACACGCAAAAGTTAAAACAGTAAATGTTGGAGGATCCATAAAAGCTCTAAGAATTGAAGCCTTAGAATCAATAAGAGTTGGAGGGAGAATAGAGACGATTGAGGGGGCGAAAGCCACATACATAGAGATTGGGAGGAGGGGGGAAGTTAAAGGACCATTAATAGGTGTAAACATCAAAGTAAGGGAGAGAGCTAAAGTTGAAGACATATACGCAGAAGACCTGACATTAGAAGAAAACGCTAAAGCTAGAAATATCTATGCAAAGAGGATATACGTAGAATCTGGATGTAGAATACTTGGAGAAGTACAGTATACTGAGAGCTTAGAAAGAGAGGAAAACGTAATATTCACTAAAACTCCAGTAAAAGTTGAAAAACTACCTCAACCACCATTCTAAAATGAAAAGTTGATGAAGCCATGAGTAAAAGAAGAACAAAATATGATATATACGCTGAAATACTGGAAACAATTTTGAGGAGAGGACCCTCCCCAATAACTAGGATAGCATATGGAGCAGGCTTACCAGTAGATAGAGCTAGAAGAGCAATACAATTCCTACTTAGCAAAGGCTTACTAAAGGAAGAAGTTATAGGAGATATGAAACTCTACACATTAACCAAGAGGGGTGGGGAATTCCTAGAAGCCTTAAAAGTTGTAAGGAAATACATGAGTTAATACTGAAGTTTAAATGGAATATTGAATGTAACCTCCTATCAACAATGTTATAAGCTTAATTTACTTTTTAATTGTTGATTAGATTCATAGATGCTATACTGGTGATTTAATGATTAAAGCTTTGAGAATAAGAATTGTGGGTGTAGTTCAAGGGGTTGGTTTCAGACCATTCATATATAGACTTGCCACAAGCCTAAACCTTAAGGGGTACGTTGTAAATCTTGGTGGAAGTGAAGTTGAAATCCATGTTGAAGGTGAGAAGATCGATGAATTTATTAGGAGAATGGATTTAGAGAAACCTCCACAAGCAAGAATCCTTAAAGTTATGGTTGAATATGTTGAGCCAATTGGGTTTGATAAATTTGAGATTAAAGAGAGTTTGAGGAAAGCTACCGTTAGGAGTATGATTCCACCAGATATTGCTATAT
Source organism: Candidatus Culexarchaeum nevadense (assembly GCA_025060975.1). Taxonomy (GTDB): domain Archaea; phylum Thermoproteota; class Methanomethylicia; order Culexarchaeales; family Culexarchaeaceae; genus Culexarchaeum; species Culexarchaeum nevadense. The sequence goes on along the minus strand of JANZKA010000038.1, from coordinate 7,113 downwards.
GCGAATACTGTGTTGGGGAAGTTTTGAATGATAACAGTAGATTCCACAATTATCATTGGAATAGTTGCGCATGGTGTGGACCTAGATTCTCAATGATGTACAGTATACCATACGATAGAGAGAATACTAGTATGCGTATCTTCAAATTCTGTGATGAATGCTTCCACGACTATTCAAATCCAAATAATGTTAGGAGATTTCATGGTCAAGGTATAAGTTGCCCTAAATGTGGACCAAAAACACGTGTATATAGTATGAATGGATTTGAGATTAAAGTTGAAGATCCATTGGAATTTGCTGTGGAAAAGATTCTTAACGGTGGCATAATAGCTGTTAAGGGGGTTGGAGGATACCACATAGCATGTTTAGCTTCAAGAGATGATGTAATTGCTGAACTTAGATTTAGGAAGAGGAGACCAATGCAACCCTTCGCACTTATGGCTAGAGATTACAATGTAGTCTTAGAAATAGCAATTCCACCTGAAGGTGCTAGAAGTCTACTTGAATCACCCCAAAAACCAATAGTTATAATGCCAAGAAGAATTGGAGCAAAAGTTTCTGAACTTGTAGCTCCAGGGTTAAATACGATTGGAATCATGCTACCATACACAGCATTCCAACACCTACTCTTAAAGAATATTCCAGATGGATTCCTAATAATGACCAGTGGAAATCCACGGGGTAAGCCTATGTGTAGAAATCTTGAACAAGCACTTAGAGAACTTAAAGGGATAGTGGATTACATAATTGATCATGATAGAGAGATAGTTCATAGAGTAGATGATAGTGTAATTAGATTCACAGATAATGAACCAACATTCCTTAGAAGAGGGAGAGGGTATGCACCAGAATGGATTGAAACTGGAATCACATTAAAGGATTCCATAGCTGTAGGCGCTGAACTCCAAACTGCTGGAGCTGTGGGATTTGAAGATAAAATTATAGTGACACAGTATATTGGTGATATAGATGAAGTAGCTCAACTCGAGGAACTTGATGGCGAATTATCATGGTTAATAGAAACATACCATTTAAACCCGGAAATAGTTGCAATGGATATGCATCCACTATACAGTAATAGGAAGCTAGCTGAAAACCTATCAAAAAGATTTAATGCCGATTTAATCGAGGTACAACACCACCATGCACATAGCGCTTCAGTTATGATTGAATATGGATTTAGAATTGAAGATACAAGTGTAGTTATAGCTATAGATGGAACAGGGTATGGAGATGATGGTGGAATATGGGGTGGAGAAGTACTATTAACATCATACACATCATATAAGAGAATTGGAAGTTTAAAACCATTCCACCTACCAGGAGGAGATACAGCTGCAACATATCCAGTTAAACCATTAATAAGCTTAATGGCAGAAGCAGGATACGGTTGGGATGAAGTCAACAGAATATTGGAGGAAAGGGGGTTGATAAACTCACTACCATACGGAGTTAAAGAAGCAAACATAACATATACTATGACTAAAAGTGGGAGGGGGGCTTTGGTGACAAGTATGGGAAGAACCTTAGACGCCTTCTCAGCACTACTAGGCGTATGCACATTAAGAACATATGAGGGTGAGCCACCAATGAAACTTGAATCAATAGCAGATGAGGGGAGAGAAATACCATACAAACCCAAAATAATTAACGTAAATGGCATAGCAAGAGTAGATACCATAGACCTATTAAAATGGACTATAAATGGATTGGAATCTGGATACGATAAAAAGGACTTAGCAAGAACAATACTAATAAATCTTGGAAGAGCTCTTGGAATCATAGCTTTAAAAACAATTAAAGGTTCTAGGAATATTAAACAAACAGTCTTAGCAAGTGGAGGAGCAGCTGTAAACACCCACATAATTAGAGGAATTAGAGAAGTATTAAGGGAAGAAGGTTTAGAACTACATTTACCAAGGAAAATGCCACCAGGAGATGGTGGAGTAGCTCTAGGACAATTAATTATAGCCAACTGCAAAATAGAATACGATGAGATAAAATGAATTATTTAAGGTTTAATAGTTAAATCTTCCAATTCCCCCACAACATTCATAGCCTCATTAATAATATTCTCTTCATCCACCCCTCCAATAACTCCATTAACCATTATAGGTTTACCATTAATGATCACAGTATCCACATCACCACCATTCAAACAATACAGGATCGTATAATACACATCTTTAATAGGGATAACTTTAACTTTCCAAGCCTTTAAAACCACTATATCAGCTTTTGCACCTCTACCTATAAAACCAAGATTCTGGAAACCTAAATTCATAGCAGCATTAACAGTAGAAGCTTTAATTACATCGATAGGCTTCAATGCAGAAGCACTACCATACTTCAAATTCTGTGCTGCCAACATAAACTTCATCTCCCTAAACATATCTAAATCACCACAACTCAAAGGTCCATCAGTAGCTAGAGATACAGATGCCCCTCTAATCATTAAATCCAGTATTGGAGCAATAACTTGTCCACCACGCATCTTAGTAAATGGGGCATATGCAATCTTAACCTTAAACTTCCCAAGAAGATTCAATTCATATTCATCCATAACATAAGATACATGGGCTAAAAGATGTTTAGCTTTAAGAATACCAAGATCATCAGCCAACCTTATTGGCGTAACACCATAAGATTCCTTAACAAACTTAACTTCATCCCTAGATTCAGATAAATGCATATGTATTGGAATACCAGCATCCATAGATACGGATACAGCTTCCCTCAAAGTCTCAATACTACATGAATATAGTGAATGAATACCAATCATGGTAGATAGAGATCCATTGGAATTGAAGAATTTCTCAGCAAAAGATAATGAATCTTTAAGACTATGTTTAGGAGGACCCTCATACAAATCTATAACTGTTTTAGCTAAAACAGCTCTAACACCAGTTTCCATAACAGCTCTAGCAATCTCCTCAGCATAAAAATAATGATCAGCAAAAGTTGTTGTACCAGACTTTATCATTGAAATTATCGAGAGCAATGCTCCAACATACACGTGTCTAGGTTTAAGATGAGCTTCAAGACTCCAAACCCTCTTAAGCCAATCAAAACCAGAAATACCTGAAACAAACCCCCTAAAAATAGACATAGGTGAATGGGTATGCGTATTTATGAGTCCAGGCATAACAATACTCTTAGAATCACCATAAACAACTTCAACACCATAATCTCTAATCAAACTTTCATCTCCAACATCAACTATAACACCACTATCAGAATCAACTATCACAACACCATCCCATAAAACCCTTAAAAATTCATCCATAGTTACAATTATACCCCTAACCCCAAACAATAATACACACCAATAAATAATTAGATAACACAAACATTTAACCATAAACCTTAAATCATATACCCATCAAATAATGGTTAGGGGGTGATGTTACATTTCATGTAAAATTAAGAGGGTAGCCATACTAGCTGGACCAGAATATGAAGATCTAGAACTACACTACCCATTATTAAGGCTTAAGGAAGCTGGATTCGAAGTGAAAGTTATATCTCTCACAAGCGACCCTGTTAAAGGTAAACATGGATTAACCGTGAAACCTGATTTAACATTTGCTGAAGTTAAACCTGAAGAATTTGATTGTGTAATAATACCTGGAGGATGGGCTCCTGATAGACTTAGAAGATATAGAGAAGTACTTGATTTCGTAAAGAATGTTGCCACTAGAGGTATTGTGGCAGCCATATGCCATGGTCCACAAGTACTAATATCAGCAGGGCTACTTAAAGGTAGACGTGTAACATGCGTATCAGCCATTAAAGATGATGTAATAAATGCTGGAGCTGAATATGTAGATGAACCTGTAGTTGTAGATGGAAACATGATAACCTCAAGAATACCCGCAGACCTACCATACTTCTGTAGAGAAATAATAAAAGCACTAGAAAAGCTCGAGTGAAACCTTAAACTCCAAATATCAACTTCAAATTTAACTCAATTAATATTGGCAGATCCACTAAATCAGTAAGCCGTCAACAGCAAAATGCAAACACATAAACATTTAAACATAAAGGGAGTTAATCAGTTAAAGATATACTTAAACCCCAATAATCCCTCAAAACATTACTAAGCTCTCTAACAACAACCCCCCTGGGAGGCTTAAGCTTCAGATCATATTTAAAACATCTAAAGCCAAGTATAGATTCAACATAAGCTTTTAAACCCATATTTAAACCCTCACCATAACCACCCTCAAGGATGGTTACAAAGGATTTAACAATACCAGAATTCATTAAATCCATAATAGTGGAGGCTATGGCGGAATACGTGTACTCAGTAACGTGAAGCATAGTTAATGGGTCACCTACATGGGAATCAAATCCAGCTGAAACCACAACCCCCTCAGGTTTAAAAACTTCAATTAATGGTTTAATAACGTTATCCAGTAACCATAAATATTCAGGGTCACCGGTAAATGCTGGTAGTGGTATATTGATTTTAGAACCTTCAGCACCAATACCACCAATATCCCCAACATCCCCAGTTCCAGGGTAAATCCCCTCTTGATGTAAATCTATATGTAAAACTCTAGGTTCATTCCAGAATATATCTTGAGTTCCATTACCATGATGAGCATCAAAATCAATAATTAAAGTTCTCAATCCAGAATCAAGCATAGCTTGAGCTGCTGCAGCAGAATTATTGAATATACAGAATCCAAGAGTTGGAGCACCCATAGCACAACCATTCCTACCAGCATGATGACCTGGAGGTCTAGGCATAATTAACCAAGGTTCACTGGATTCAAGGGATTTAATTGAAGCATAATATGATGTGGAAATAAACCTAGATGCAATATAGAAGGTTTTCTCATTAACATAGGTATCTGAATCTATATAGTGAAACCCCCTCCCACACTCTTCCTCAATGAAGGATATATAACTCTTTGAATGTATCAACTTCAACTTCTCAAATTCACCTTCAAAAGTTCCGTGAACCTTAATACGACTCCAAACTTCAGACTTCTTTAAAACTGAAAATGCCTCTTCAACCCTCCTAGGATTCTCAGGATGCCTACCACTAGGATCTAAATGTAACTTGTGAATCTCATCATAAACCACATTCAACACACAAACACACCACAATATAATATATATAATGTATTATATATTACGGGTAAACTAAACAGCAACGTGAATTCAAATACCTGTAAAGTCTCAAGTAAACTAGGGTTTTGTAATCATCCTAACAGTTGCCAGTATAAGTATTAAACCCAATATAATTTTCAGAGCCCCCTCCGAAAATTCAGTTACCATACTAGCTCCAATAAATGAACCTATTATGGTTGCTACACCCATGGAGGCTGCCACGATCACACCATAACTATTCATATGACCCATTCTCTGATGTTTTATAAGCCCACTACTTATAGTTGGAATTGAAATCAGTAAGCTTGTAGTTCCAGCTATCTTAATATCCATACCAAATAGGAACATTAAAATTGGTATTCTAAATTCACCTCCAGCTACTCCAAAAATCCCTGAAATCAAACCTACCATCAAACCAAATATGATTGCTAAAATTGAAAGTATAGGTTCAGATAGTGAAATTTTACTGATAGACCATCCCCATAATGGTTCAGATATTATTCTAAATCCAACTACGATAAGGAATGTGGTAAGTAACTTCTTCAAAGTTTTTACTGGAAGTTTCCCCGTTAATGTGGCTCCCATATATGCTCCAATAATAGATCCAAAAGACATTACCACAGCTATCCATAATGATTCTTGAGAGAATAATCCAAGTTGAAATCTTCTAAGAAATGATATTGATACTGATAGGAGACCTATAACTAAATTAACTGTCACAGCAATTAGTATTGGTAGATTCGCTACATAGATGAGAACTGGAATTCTAAATTCACCTCCACCCACACCTATAAGTCCAGCAGCAAACCCAAATAGTAAACCGAAAACTCCACTCAACAAAACTCTGAAAATGCACATATTGATATTTAATTTCAATAATCTAGGTAATTAAAATTGGCTCATACCCCCCTCTAAAAGAGTTTTCATTCAACATTACAATGGCAATTATATTTCATGATTAGATGGGGGTTTTGAAGCAACCACTTTTTAGCATTGGAAATACAGGTATTAATCAATTTAAATGAAATTCTTCACAAGCAACTCCACTGGTTTATAATCATAATTAAAACCAAAACTCCTTGGCCCAATAATTTCAAGTCCTCTTGGATTCCTCCATTCCCTTGGTCCAGGTGCCACAACCACTTTAACCTTCATTCCAACACTAATTCTACTATTAACAACTCCATAACCATCTTCGTTCAACATTATTATTAAGTCTGGTGGCATAGTTATTGGTTGATCGTTAATCCATGCAAATATATTCTCATTTTTAACCCAAATTCTAAGTATACTAGACGAGTATTCCCCTAAACCCTTAACATATACATCTCCAATCAGGAAACCTCCAACTTCATTTAATTCATATCTATCAATAACCCCCTCAAAAATCATGTAGCCATCAAGTTTTTCAGCTAATTTAGAAGCCACATCTAAACCTTTAGATTTAGCTTCATCAACAATTTCACCTATCTCAATAGCTCTACTCACACTACCATTAATTGCAACTCTACGGGCAATATCAACTTTAACTGGACTATCAATAACGAATACTGAACCTGAAACTTGACTTGCAATCCCCCTAACAATACCCTCATAATTATCAATAGATGAATATTCTTTGAAGATTATGTAATCGCCATGAGGTGAAGCTATAACACTTGGAGTGAGACTTAAACCATTCAAGTAATATGTGCTATGAATTAATTCTGGAACACTTCTACCAGCTTGATCTCCATCAAGTAATGGTAGATTTAAGATGGAAGCTAAATGTAAAGCTATAGCAGTATTCCCGCCACCAATCTCAGTGGCTACAAACCCCTCCAACCTAGAACCCAAAACATCTTCAAAAATTCTAAGTGCTTTCAACATAACATCCTCTGTGAAGCTTTTCCTAGGAGACTTAGATCTAGGACTTGGAATACTACCAGCAAAGTATGGTGTTGCAACATAAGATTCCAAATTCAATTCATCAAAAGAACATAACTTGAGAAT
>JANZKA010000037.1 GCA_025060975.1 Candidatus Culexarchaeum nevadense | reverse complement strand
AGATCTCAGGGTTGTTGGAGTTCCATTTAAGCCTAATGATGTTGAGAGTGCAGGTGGAATAGTTGTTCAATGTAGGAATCCAATTGATTTTGGTGGTAAAGTATTTCTTAGTGGTGAAATTGAGAGAGTTAATGATTTCGAGAAGGTTGAGGGGTACGTTATTGAGGAGGATGGTAGACTTGTTGATGACAATATAATTGATGATAGAGCTTTAATAGCTAATTTAAATGGTGAATTCATAGTTTTGACTGGATGTGCACATTCAGGTTTAATTAATACATTGCATTACGCTATGAAGGAGTTTAATGCTAGGAAATTTAAAGCCATTATTGGAGGCTTCCACTTGGAATCTGCATCTAATGAACTCATCTCTAGAACTATAAGTGAGCTTAAGAAAATAGACTTCCAATACATTGTTCCAATGCATTGCACGGGGATTAAAATGACTGCAGCATTAATAAATAGTTTCGGTGAGAAGGTTAAAGTTTTAGGTGTAGGTGAAAGTTTAGAGTTAAAGTAAATTTAAAAAATTATGGAATTTTTTTGTATACAATATCCTTCTCTCTAACTCTTTGTATAACTTTCAATCCAACTAGTTGCCCTGCCTCAGCAGATTCAACATTTTTATGTTGTATTTGCATGGATTCAACTGTTTGTTCAAAGTTTGTTGAAGTCCCTCTAATAACTATCTTATCTCCAACGGATAATTTTGATGTTAATTCAACTATAGCTACACTTATACGTGGATAGAAATGTATCACTCTACCAACATTTACAAGTTTTTCTTCACTCAAATGGATTCAACCAAATTCACTATTCCCATTTTAGTAAATAAATTTTATGAGATTTTAATTCCCATAGCTCTTGGACTATTATCGTAAACTTCTCTAACATTGAATATTAAGCATGGCCTATTAACTCTAGCTTTTGGAGGTGTGTAGTGGAATGCATCATGAACTAAATTCACAAATTCATAATATTTACCTTCTAAATGCACATCCACTTCGCCGTGAATTTCGAAGCTTATGTTTGGAGGCATATAGTATAGTAGGCATGCTTCCCTATTACTTTGAATATTAGTCCAAGTGTGTTTTGAAGAATCCTTCCTACCAGCAGCTAATTCCAGTGTAGCTATCTTTGTGAAATCCACTTTTTCATAAGCTTTAACTTCATCATCAAAATACAATATCTCCAACAACAGTTTGACCCCCTCCTTAGCATACTCCAATCTATCCATACTTTCCCCCCTCAAATAGTGCTCCCTCAATTTACCTAGAGCTTCATCAATGTAATCTTCCTTTAAAATAAACCCTGCACCCACAACTTTAGCATTAACGAAAATCCTCCCATTAATAATACTTGCAGTAGCAAGTATTGGTGTGTGTCTCATCATATCAATGAAGAACATTGGTTCTTGAACAAACCCTTTGCTCAATTGACTTTTTAAAACTTTAACTCTACCAAAATAAGCCCAATCAATAAACGCTTTTGGAAGCATCATGAGAGGTCATAAGAAATTGTTAGGGGTTAATTTAATAAAAGTTTTCAATGGGCAGAATAACTAATAATAACTAATATTGATAGTTTCAACCTAACATCTTTCTTCAAGTAGTTTTTGGGGGTTGAACTTTCTAAGTTTAAATTACCCATTATTCTGATATTATGTTTATTATGTTCATCATCTTCTTTAGACTTCTCCCCCTAGCTTCATTTAGTATTCTTCTTCCAAGTTCTGTTATTTTGTAGTACTTTTCTAATTGTTGTGTTGTGAAGCTTTCAATTAACTTTCTCTTTTCAAGATCTGTGAGTATGTCGTGTATTGTGCTTAGACTTGGTTTTCTCTCAGTTATCTGTTGTACTTCCTTTATTATTTGGTAGCATGTCATCATTGATTTCTGTAGTAATGCGAGTATTAGTAGTCTTATAGCCCCCCTCATCAGCATCCATTCTAGTTCCATTAATTCTATTAAACTCATGTTTCTTCATTCACTATTTGAATTTAACTGTTATTTATCTTTTGCCAGTATTCTAGCTTTACAAAGCATCCTGGGTCTGGTCCTTGGATGTTGTTGAAGTATGCATATGCCCTTGCTCTGCATCCACCACATATGTATTTGTATTTGCATTCCCCACATCCTTCCAGTTCATCCCTGTTTCTAAGTTTCCATAGTATTGGTGAATCTCTCCATACATCTATGAGTCTATTCATTCTTATGTTTCCAATTTTTATTGGCATGAATACGCATGGTATTATGTCTCCGTTTGGCTCTAATCCGCAGTATAGTCTTCCAGCACCACATCCACCAATGAATTCTGCTAGTGCTTTAGCTTTCCCTTTGAGCATTTCCATTGCTGATTTGTTTGTGAAGTGTGTGGCTATTAATGGTCCTCCCTCGAAATTTACTGATACCACTGAGTATTGTGGTGCTGTGCTATATGTTTGTATTCTACAGTTTGGTGTTATGAGTTTTCCGTAAAGTTCTTCTAGCACCTTTCTCCTTTCTTCTGGTTCTAGATCCATTTTTACAATATCTTTGCCTCTACCTACTGGTATGAAGTTGAAGGCTATGAACCTCTTAACACCAATATCCTCAAGCATATCCACGAGTTTTGGTACTTCATTTATGTTTTGTTTTGTTATTGTTGTAGCTACACCCACATCTAAACCTGCATTTATACAGTTCTTTATTCCCTCTATACTCTTTTTAAATGCCCCCTTTACACCTCTGAAATTGTCATGTGTTTCTTCTAACCCATCTAATGATATTTCAACGTATTGTACCCCTGCATCTTTAATTTTCAGTGCTGTTTCACTATCTATGAGTGTTCCATTTGTGGCTATGGATATGTAGAACTCCCTTTTATATGCATAGCCTGCTACTTCATAGAAGTCTTTCCTCATTAGTGGTTCTCCTCCAGAGAATGCTATTGCCACAACACCTGCTTCTGCAAATTCATCTACAACCTTCTTTGCTTCTATGGTGTTAAGTTCATCTTCATCTCGCTTTGAACTTGCATTTTCATAGCAGTGTTTACATTTTAAGTTGCATAGTCTTGTGTAATTCCATACCACTAGGAATGGTGCTATGGTTGTTTGAGGTTTTCTAATTCCATATTCAGCTATCCCTCCAAGTATGTTTGATATAGCTCTCCTAATTAATGGGCTTCTCAGTGAACTTCTTAATTCCTTCTCTGTTTTCCCAAAACTTTTAGCTCCAATGTTCAGTATCTTTTCCAGTATCATATACTTGAACTTTTCACTTACATTTAAGTTTACGTCTAGTTCTGCATATTTCTCCAGCATTTTGTTGAAGGATTGTGGGCTACCATTATATACATATCTTATTAATCCTCTTGATATTGGGTTTCCAAGCCATAGTTTCACGGTATTAACTACTGCGTCAACTTCGCTCAACCCTCATCCATTATATCTTTTATGTGCTTATTTATATTCGTTTTTCGTATGATACTTCACTTTTCAATCTAAATCCTTATAGAATTTGTACTCTACATCAAATATCTTAAACCCTTCTTCAATCATTGTTTGTATGAATAACTTCTTTGTTGAATCCACTGGGATTATTACTTCCCTAATACTGTTTTTCATGGCATAAGTTTTCAACCCTTTAATTATATTCTTTAATGCTTGTTGTGGGTTGCTATGTGATACTGATAGGTAGTCTATGTGTAATGTTTCTTCAGGTTCAAATTCGATTACACCACAAAATCTATCTTCAACGTATATTGCGTACGCCACTTCCCCTTTATAGTACTTGTATATCTCCCTATCAGCTCTCTCAGTGACTGTACTCCACCATGTTGATGTTAAACCATAAATCTTCCTTAAATCCTCTCTTGACAATTTAATTAGTTTCACATTGGCATCTGTTGAAACGTCTTCTTCTTCAGTCTCCCACTTCATAATCATTGTGACTCCATCTATACTATACCCATTCCTAAGGTAGAATGATAGAGCTTTCAAATTGTTGTGTTTAACGTTTAATCTAACTTTACTTATCCCTCTCCTCTTAAGTATCTTTTCAGCTTCACTTAGTAGTTTTCTGCCCACTCCAATCCCTTTATACCCTTCCTTTACAGCTATTGATTCAATATACCCTTTACCTCCACCATAGTATAGGTGTAGGAATCCTACTACTTCATTATCTAAGCATGCTACGAGTAGCATGTTTTGTTTTCCATTTGCCATTACTATGCTTTTATACCATTCTTCATCAGCTTCTTCTAAAACATCTCTATTCTCAAGGTATACGTCCATTATTCCGTTTATATCTTCAAATCTAGCTTCACGTATAATTAGATTTTGTAGTCAAGTATTTTCGTTAACTTGCAAGATCTCACCAGTTCGATATATTTCCTTAATGAAGGGTGAAGTTGTTTGTATATAAATCTTCCTGTTTTAATAGCTCTATTAACTTCTTGGTTATTCTGGCTGTTAATCCCCATATTATATAGCTTCCATACTTATACCCCTCAACCTTCTTCCCATCAATTTCCAATTCACTTAAACATAGCCTTTTAATTGGAATCCACATGTAATCTGTGACTTCATTTGAGAGTTTTACTTTTGGTTTGAAGTTTAATTTTACTATGACTGGGTATACTTTTAGTTTTGGTTCACTGGCTAATTGGAATACTCCTAGAATTCCAATTACATCTTCCCTCTTCACTTCTATACCTACTTCTTCACGTGTTTCTCTTATGGCTGTTTCTATTATGTCTATGTCTTGTATTTTCGTTCTCCCCCCTGGAAATGCTATTTGCCCAGACCATGGATCCATGGGGTTAGAAGCCCTCTTAATATATAGTGCTTCGATTTCTCCATTTTCACATAGTATTATCATTACCGCAGCTTTATCTTTGCTTGTGTTTAAATCCATGCTCTTCCATTCAATTTTGATACTGGGTTTTTCCACGATTAAGCCACTTTTCATTATGAATATTTGCGTTTCATTGTATTATAAGTTTACTTCCTATTTTGAAATTGCTTAAATAGCTTTCTCACCATACTTTTCTATGTGAAAATTGCTCTTTGTAGTGATTACTTTTACCCTAAGATTGGTGGTATAACTGTTCATATTGAGAATTTGGCTAAGGCTTTAGAGTTTAGAGGTCATGATGTATTTATTGTTACTAAGAAGGCTAATTTTGATGATAACATTCATGGTTTAAGGGTTATTAGAGTTAAATCTCTATTTAGAACTTCTCAAACCATTGATCTCCCATATACTGATGAGCTTATAGATGTTTTTAGGAGGGAGAAGCCTGACATTATACATGCACATCACGCCTTCTCCCCCATATCCCTATTCTCATTGGCTATTGGTAGGAAGCTTGGAGTAAAAACTGTTTTAACAAATCATTCTATACAATTCTTGTATGATGTTGCATACTTGTGGAAGCCCTTCTCCTACTTAGCCTTCCCCTTAACACAATACATAAATTATGCTGATAGAATTTTAGCTGTAAGTTATGCTGCAGCGAAATTCATTTCACATTTCACGGATAAAGATGTAATGGTGGTTCCTAATGGTGTTAATATTGAAGAATTCACTCCATCCAAAAAGGATTTTGATGGTAGAAGTATACTTTTCGTTGGTAGACTTGTGTATAGGAAGGGGGTTCATAGACTTCTAAACGTTATGAGATATGTTGTTAGGGAAGTTAAGGATGCCCATCTACATATGATTGGATCTGGATATCTAAGTTCAACAATTAAATTCATGGTTAAATCCCTAAACCTCCAAGAGAATATAACTTTAATTGGTAGTGTGGATAAGAAGGATTTAATTGAGTATTACAAGCGATCTCACGTATTCGTTTTACCCTCAGTTTTTGGAGAGTCTTTTGGTATAGTTATCTTGGAAGCTATGGCTTCAAAAACTCCAGTTGTAGCTGTAGCTCAAGGTGGAATCAAGGAGTTGTTGGAAAATGGTGAAACTGGTCTTCTAGTTGAAGGTGAAGGGTTAACTAAGAAACTTGCTGAAAACATATGCCTACTATTAAGAGATAAAGCTTTATCTGAAAAGATTTCATTGAATGCCTATAGAGAAGTTCAAAAATATGATTGGAAAGTTATAGCAAGCATGATTGAAGAAGTTTATGAAGATATCCTATCCTAAATGTGACTCCTTAACCCCATAAATTTCTGAAACAATTATTAAATTCTTTAATCATAATTATTTTGATGTTTAAAGTTGCTATTAGGGATCCCAAGAAATGTATGGATTGTGGCTCGTGTGATCTAATATTGGCATGTCCGGCTGGTAGGGTTGGTGATACCAAGAATTGTGTTGGTTGTGGTGCATGCTATTTAGCATGTCCATATGAAGCCATATACATGGTTGATGCTGATAGAGTTAAATATGTATCTATAGTGGTTAATGGTGAAAAGTTTAATGTTCCAGACAAGATTACTGTTCTTAATGCTTTAGAGTTCATTGGTTTCAAAATTTCAAGTTTTCCCGGTGATGGCGATATTTATGCTCCATGTCGTGTTGGTGGATGTTGGAGTTGTGCTGTTATTATTGATGGTTCCATTAAGCCTAGCTGTATAACTCCAGTTAAGGATGGAATGATCATTGAAACAAATCTACCTGAAAATTACATTCCAAAGAGACTTGTTCACGGTTGGATGGGTCATCCAGTGGGTGGTGTGGGTACTCCATGGTGGATTAAAGGTAGAGGGTATGTGGAGGCTGCAGTTTTTGCTTGTGGTTGCAATCTTAGATGTCCACAATGCCAAAATTGGACTACAACATACTGTGGTTATGAAATTTCATATACGCCTAGAGAAGCCGCCTTAATAATGACTGATACTAGGAGGACCTACAATGTGAATAGAATGGCGATCTCAGGTGGTGAATGCACACTCAATAGGCTTTGGCTAACTCAGTATATTGCTGAGCTTAAAAAGCTTAACCAAGATGATAAAGCCAGATTCCACGTAGATACAAACGCCACAATACTAACAAAGGATTATATTGATGATTTAATTGAAGCTGGAATGACCGATATAGGTCCAGATTTGAAGGGGATTAAAGTTGAAACATTCATGAATATAACTGGGATCAACGATAGAAGCTTAGCTGAAAAATATCTTAAGACTTCTTGGAATGCATTCAAATATTTAGTTGACAAATATCTTGGAAAGGTATTCATAGGAGTTGGAATCCCATACAATAAAGACCTAATATCACTTGAAGAAATAGCAAAAATCGGTGAGGAAATATACAAGATATGCCCAGAAGTTCAAGTATGCGTACTGGATTATAGACCTGAATTTAGGAGGAGGAATATATCTAGACCAAGATTCCATGAGATGGTTAAAGTTTGGGAAATTTTGAAGTCAACTGGCTTGAAGACGGTGATATGTCAAACTGAGCGTGGGCATATAGGGCCATATGAAGCTAAACCACGCTTCTAACTTCCTTAAACCCCATTAAATGGAAATGTTTATATATTTCTATAACAATAGTTATATTGGTGGTTGACTCGTGTCAACTTTAAATTTAATTGAGAAAAAGGAGGTCATTAAAAAGATTTTGAGAGAGTTGCATAGTGGTGTTAGTTTAGAGGTTTTAAAAGAGAGATTTCAAGAGGTTCTTAAGGGTATTTCTCCAATGGAGATACCATTAATAGAGCAAGAGCTTGTTAGAGAAGGGGTTCCAATTCAAGAAATCATTAAATTATGTGATTTACATGTGGCTTTATTTAGAGATTTCCTAGTTTCAAGAGAGCTTGAAGATGTCCCAAGAGGGCATCCATTGAACTTACTATTAATGGAGAATGAATACTTATTGAAGAAAGCTGAAGCTTTAAACATTTACGCTCTAAGCTTATCTAGAGCTACCGATGAGGATGAGAAGAAGAATTTAATCAACCATATTAGAGACTTAATCAACGATTTGAGGAAGATTAGAGCTCATTATAGGAAAATTCAAATGCTAATATTCCCATACATGGAGAAGCGAGGAATATCCGCCGTTCCAAGAGTTCTATGGGCTCGTGAAGATGAAATCATTGTTAAATTGAGGGGCATAGTTAAACTCCTTGAATCCAATGATTATATTGAAATCTCTAAAAAAGCTTCGGAAATCGCTAATGGAATTTCAGAAATAATTTTCAGGGAGAATAAAATACTGTTCCCAGCACTTTGGGTTTTGTTATCTGAAGGTGAGTGGGCAGCCATAAATGATGAAGCTAACAAAATTGGATGGCTTGTCAATATGGATGTTAAGTGGACTCCCATGGAGAAGCCTATAATGCCATATGAAGTTAAAGGAGTTATTAGTGAAGAAATGCTGGAGAAGCTTCCACAAGAAATGAAGATCATGGCTTTAACTGGAGGTGTTAAACCAGACGAATATGAGTTAATTAGGCCGGGGGATTTAGACCTTAAAACTGGATTCATAAATCTAGATGAATTGAAAAGCTTATTCCAAAGCTTACCATTGGAAGTTACTTTCGCTGATGCCAATGATAGAGTTAGATTCTTCTCTGAAGGCAAATTCCATAAGGGGTTTGTTAGGTCAAAGACCATCCTGGGAAGGAGGATTGAATACTGCCATCCACCAAGACTAGAAGCATTCATTAAGAAGGTTTTAAATGAACTTAAAAGTGGCACTAAGGATTATGAAGTATTCTGGACTAAAATGGGTGATAGGATCATTAGAGTCATGGTAGTGGCATTGAGAAATGATGAGGGTAAATACCTTGGCGCACTCGAAATAGTTGAAGACCTCACCGAAGTTATAGAAAACCCTGAAGAAGCAAAGAGGAAGATACTAGTGGTATAAACTATGAAGACACCTCTAGAAATAGGATACAGGTATGTGCTGCCATCACTAAAAAGTCAATTAACAAAAATACTCACAACAAAATTCAATTTAAATCAAATAGAAGCATCAAAAACCCTAAAAATATCGAAATCCACAGTTTCAAGATACCTATCCATGGAGAGAGGATCAAAAATAGACATGTCAAAATTCAGCGACGTCAATGAGATCCTAGAGAAGCTAGCCTCAAAAATTTTAGTGGAAAGACTAGATGAATACAGTATAGAAATGGAACTCATAAAAATAACCCTACACATATTAAGTAAAAGGTATCTATGCAACTTCCACGCAGAAATAGACCCCCAAATAGATCCAGCTAAATGCAACATATGCTCAAAAATTTTCAAACAAATTTAATTTTTCTCTAATAAATAATTATATTTAATGCAAAATTAATCCAACACATTATTTTTTACTACCTTATTTTTGCAATATATTGCAAAAATATAGAAAGATTTATATAAAAGTGTTCCAAAAATTTGTATTAGAGGTTAATTGAATATGTGTAAAACACATGTTAATAGGAAGGGTATAAGCCCCGTAATAGCCACGGTAATCATAGTAGCTGTGACAATAACAGTGGCTGTCGCCATATC
>JANZKA010000036.1 GCA_025060975.1 Candidatus Culexarchaeum nevadense | reverse complement strand
TCAAAACCAAAAAACTCCCTTGGACTCAAAACACCCATAAAACTCGCCTAAAAAATATGTTTATGAACAATTTTTAATGATTTCCATGGATAAGATTTAATTACCCCTTAGGTATAAGGTGAGTGCCATCACAAGTCTCAGAGGATTGGAGATCTCTAAACCCCTCACGACATGTGGAGAAGGTTAAACCATAATCATCAGCCAACCCCTTAACCATCTTCATATAACTATACCTAAACTTCTCACCCATATACCTAACACCACCAATCTTAACACCACCCTCAACATATAAACGCTTAAATAAGTCAGCCTTCTCTGGAAAAGCCTCTAAAACCCTATTGAAATTATCAGGCTTAGCCTTATAAGTTGAGGAAACAATATGCTTAACACCAAGCTCAGCCACCAAAGAAACTATACGCTTAATAGAATCAAAATCATCATTAACCCCAGGAATTATTGGATCAATCCTAACAGAACATGGAACACCAGCCCTACACAAAACCCTCAAAGCCTCAACCCTAATATATGGTGGAGGAGCATAAGGCTCCAAAACCCTAGCTAAAACATCATTAAGAGTAGTTATAGTGAAGCTAACCGTAAACCTCCCCCTACAAAGAATATCCAAATCCCTAACCACAAGATTAGATTTAGTGATAATAATTACACCAGCATTAAAAGAGGAAAGCATCCTCAAAGTTTCACGGGTAATCTTCAAAACACCCTCAGGAGGAGTATAAGGATCAGAACTATTAGCAATAGATATGGGGAGGGATAAATCAGCCTTAACCAAATCACGTCTAAGATGCAAGAGAAACTTCTCTTTAACCCTAGGATTAAAACCATTACGAATATAAGAAGTTATATAGCAATACCTACAAGCATGACCACAACCAGTATAAGGAGACAAACTATACTTAGGAGGACAAGTACAAAGCGGTGAACCCCAAGGATCAAATCTACGCAAAACGTAAGTCATGACAAATAAAATATAATGAAACAAAGATATAAATGAGAAGATAAAGTCACAAAATTTATAGGAATATTCCTATAAGAATATTCCCATGAGAATATGATTCTAAACATAAATAGAAGAGAGGAAGAGGAAGTAAGAAAACTTAAGGGATGGATAATGGTTTATGGTAGACGTAAAACTGGTAAAACATACATGTTAAGGAAAGTTTTCAGAAATGCCCAATACTTCATGATCACAAGAGCAGGATACATAATCCATGAAGAAGAAAGGGAGTACACGTACATGAACGTTAAGGAGGCTATAAGTAGAGTTGGAAGCTTACTGGATAATGACGAAACTGTAATCATAGATGAATTTCAGAGGCTACCGGAATTCCTATGGGAAGAAATAGCATTACATCACCCAAATGGAAAGCTCATAGCCAGCGGTTCAAGTCTTGGAATAATAAGTAAAGTTTTCAATAGGAGAAGCCCACTCCTAGGATTACTCTCACCCCTAAAATTAGACATAATAAGCTACTCAGACACAATAATGGCATTAAAAAACTTAACAAAAACTCCAAAAGACACAGTAATGTGGGGATTAATATTTAGAGACCCATGGGTAATACCAATACTCTCAATAGAAGCAGACATCATAACAGAAACATGTGGGAAAGCATATTACCTAGCAGCATCAACACAAGGACTTATAGGAGAAGTCTTCGAAGAAGAAGAGAGAGCATTAACAAGAATTTACGATGCAATCTTAAGATTAGTGGGGGAGGGGGTATGGAAACCATCAGAAATAGCTGGAATACTCACATCAAACAACATGATAATGGGAGGGCAATCAACAGTAACAGGGATACTTGAAAGACTTGTAAACATGGGTTTACTGGAAAAGATACCACTATGGAAAACCCGAGGGGCAAGATTCTACTTTAAACATAGATCACCAATAGTATCAATAATCCAATACATAGATCAAAAACTAAACATAACGGAAACCCCAAACATAAATGTAAAAAGAGAAATTGTGGCAAATGTGCTATCAAGGGAAATACAATTCAGCTTAGGGGAAATGATGGCAGAGTATATTGGTGGGAGAAGAGCATACACAATACTACCAGATGGAGATATAGACATAGTAATCTTAGATGAGAGGGGGAGAGCACCAATAATTGGGTATGAAGTGAAAATTGGAGATATAGAGGTAAGTGAAGCGAAGAAGGCTATTGAAAGGATACATAAACATGGAATACCCAGAGCGGGGCTCATAAGCATAAGCACAAAACCTCCCAAAGTTCCAGGATCATATGAAGAAATGGGACCAGAGGAAATAATAGAGATAGCAGGGAGAATACGATCTAAACAACCATAAATAAACTCTGTAAACTATGACTCTACAACTTCATCATACGCAATCATCCTTCAGCAAAGCTCGGTGAGTAAGTTAATTTTATCTTTCTGCTCATGTTAGTAATTGTTTGGTGATGATGAGCGGCGGGCTTTCACGATCAAGATGAGTAGGGATCCCCATAAGCTGAACCCTTCTAAACATCCATCTTCCTCGCCTTCTTATCACACCAAATCACAAGCTTCATCTTCTCCTGAATATCCTTCGATTTAAGTTTATGCTCCTCAACCTTCTCAGCATCATAAATATGTATAACCTCATACCCAAGCTCAGCAAGATAATTTGCTATATACCTCCTATGACATCTAAACCAAAACCTCTCAGAACAAAGTATCACTGCACATCGATCACCAATCAAGTTAAGCATCCTTGAAACACTAGACTTAAATTCTTCAGTCTTTGCAAATTCACCATACCCCTCCCTCCTATAACCACCAAGCTCCGGGAAATGCTGATAAACTATGTTAAGCTCTTTAAGTTTAGATTCCAAATTCTCCTTATTAAACCATGGAAACTTACTACTAGTTGGAAACTTCCTAACATCCACAACAACCTCAATACCAAACTTCACAAGGATACCAGTAAACTCATCAAAACTGCGTGTTGAATGCCCCAAAGTATAGATTCTCACGATAAAAGGGGTATGTAAAGATGGAGATAAAGATATTGTTTAAACCCTGCAAGTCGCAAGCTGATGGAAAAATTTATTTTTATGAATATAAAGCATAACATCATGATAACTATCAAAATTTTGAGAGGTGACGAATAAATGGTTGAAAAAGTGAAGACTGGAATACCTGGATTAGACGAAATCTTAAATGGAGGAATACCACGCAGAAACGTAGTTCTACTAGCAGGAGGACCTGGAACTGGGAAAACAATAATGGGACAACAATTCCTATACTATGGCTTGAAGAATAATGAGCCAGGAATATACGTAGCTCTAGAAGAACATCCAGTACAAGTTAGGATAAACATGCAACAATTTGGTTGGGATGTGAAGGGATATGAGGAGGAAGGGAAATTCGCTGTAATCGACGCATTTACAGCAGGGATAGGTGAAGCAGCAAAAAGGGAGAAATACGTTGTACCAAGCCCAGACGACTTCCCAACACTAACAGACCTAGTTAGACAAGCAATAAGAGACTTAAATGCAAAAAGAGTTGTAGTAGACAGTGTAACAACATTATACATAACAAAACCTGCAGTAGCAAGAAGCATAGTACTACAATTGAAGAAAGTACTCTCAGGTCTTGGAACAACATCAATACTAGTATCACAAGTAAGCGTAACTGAAAGAGGATTTGGAGGACCTGGAGTGGAACATGCAGCAGATGGAATAATAAGATTAGACTTAGATGAAATACGTGGAAAACTATATAGAAGCATAATTGTATGGAAGATGCGTGGAACAGCACACTCCATGCAGAGACATCCATTCGAAATAACAGATAGAGGGATAATTATATATCCAGAGAAAATGTTAAGTGTAGAAAGGGGTGTAAGCACATGAGCATAACACTATCACCAATAGGGAGAGAAGACATAAAAAACCTTGAAACAGCACTACTAATAGAAACATTATTCAGGAAAGATGTACTAGAAGCATTGAAAGATCCATCACAAAGAATAACGTGGCTAACATCACTTGGAATAGCTGCAGGAGCCCTAGCAAGGGAAAAAGCAAAAATGACAATAAGACAAATAGCAGAAGAACTTGGAATATCAGAAGCCACTGTTAGAAGTCATCTAACAGGGAAAACAAAAGCTGGACAACTAGTAAGAGAAACTTACGAAAAATTCCTAAAAGAAGGAGTAACAATGAAATCACTGGAAATACTATTATCAAAAGATGAAATAAACAATAAAATAAACGAGCTGGAGAACACAATCGAAGAGTTGAAGAAGAAACTTGAAGAATTAAAGAATCTGCTTAAATAAAACCCCCACTTTTTCCAATTTAGCAATAAATCATTCAGATTAAATATTCTGTTCTAAGAAAGACTCCACAATAGAAGCTTTACTTAAAACTTCATAATAGTAACCCTCAACGTAATTGTATGTAAAAGATTCAGAATTATTCAAAATCCTCTGGAAAACAAACTTAAATTTATGGAAATCATATGGACGCGTAAGATCTATGAGGAAACCACCTAAATCATTTTCATACATAAACGTTTTAACCTTATTACTATAGGATAAACCAATAACAGGCTTATTCATCATAGAAGCTAAAATAAGTGGATGTAAACGCATACTAACAACAAAAATTGAACCTTTAAACAATTCTAAGAGTATATTGAAGGGGATTGAACCATAAAAAACCAAATGAACCATACTAAAATTGTGAATTCCTTTCAAAACTTTAAAAACAATATTTAAATCAGATTTTAAACCATGTTGCGCAATCAAGAAATACACTTGCAAACCCTTAACATCAATCAAGTAATTGCAAAAATCAGATAAAACTTTAACAAGATAATGCACATCTAAATGTTCACCCCTCAAAGGCATAACGTTACTTGAAATATCTTTCAAAACCAAAATTACATATGGATTCCCACTACCATTAAACTCAAAATTTGAACGAAACCTACATAGATCATCATAAATAAGGTAGGATAAATCTCTAAATACAAGAATGGGTTTAGAAACAGATAGAGATTTAAGAAAGGCTCTTGAAACTAAATCCCTAACAGTAATTACATCTGAAATGCCTACAAGCAATCTAACAAGAAACTTATCAAGTGGGGAGAAGGAATGGGGGAACTCAACCCCCACAGATAACAACACAACTTTACAACCAAAAATTTTGAAGAGCAAACTGTAAAGGAATATGGAGAATATTGTGGAGCCAGGCTGAAGAATCCCACCACCACCCAAAATCAAAACCTTACTACTAAACAAAACCTTAAAGAAACCCAGCAAACTCCTAAAACTAACAGCTTCAACACCATAACGTGAACAAATAAATTGCAGATCAGCATTCAATTGACTAGAAATAACAATAATCCTAGACTTATCAATAAACCTGCTTAAACGTTTAACAATGGCATATAATATAACATCATCACCCAGATTACCAGCACCATAATAGCCGAAAACAGCAATATTCCGCCTAAAACCCAGCACAAAACCCCAAAAAATAATAAAACAGAAGATATATGTAAGGAATCACATGGGAAAAAGTGAAAAAAGCATTTCAAAGGATTGTGAAAAGAGTTTCACTATAAATTACGCTGGAATTGTTAGATCCTCCAAATTCTTTGGGAACTTAGTTAAAACTACAGGTTTATCTTCACCAATAACCACAGTATCGGAATGTCTAAAACCACCAAACCCATAAACACATATCATAGGCTCCACGGTGGTAACCATATTAGGCTTCATAATCCTATGATTGAAAGCCATATCATGCCAATATTCATGTCCACCTAAGCCTATACCATGACCAGTACGATGGAAAACATAATCACCGAAACCAGCATCCTCAATAACCTTAAGTGCAGCAGCATCAATATCGGAAACCCTCCTCCCAGCAACACACATACTTATCCCACACTCCTGAGCTTTAGTTGCAACATCAAAGAATTTAATATGCTTCTCACTAGGTTTACCAACTATGAAAGTCCTCTCATCCTCAGCCCAGTAGCAATTCAATCTAACCCCAACAACAGCTAGCAAAGTATCACCCCTCTGAATCCTCCTACCATTAGGCATACGCCAACCATGAGGCATAGCACCTTCAGGACCAGTACCAGTAAACCCTGCAGAAACCTCTATGGAAACATCGGAAGGATACCTCTTAGCAGCCTCCCTAGCAATTTCATAAGAAACTTTGTGACCAATCTCAACATTAGATAAACCAATCTCTATAGTCTCCCTCATCTTCTCTAAACCATAATCAGCCAATTCCGCAGCTTTACGCATTAAATCAAGTTCATACTCATCCTTAACTAAACGCATTTCTCTCAAAATCCACGAAGCATCATATACTTCAACTCTAGGTAAATGTATTTTAACAAAGGATTTAACTGCAGAATTATCCACATCAAACCCTATTGAACCCTTAATAATCCCCTTATCTTCCAACATTTTACAAACAAGAAATGGGAAATCCTTAGTATAATATCTTCTACCAGTCAATCTTGGATGCTCATCATAAAACACAACATCCTTAATCCAATGAGCCCCCTTCTCCAATCCATACCTATAATGGTTAAAGGAAAGCTCATTTAAAATCATGGAAGGTTCACCATCAATTGGAATCACAGTAGCCACAGGCCTCTCCCAAGGCTCAACATCCAAGAAGAAGCCTGAAACATAAATCGTATTTAAGGAGTCAAAGACCACTAAGGCATTAAGTTCACTCTTAGATAGAAACTCCCTAATACGATTCATCCGTCGTTTATAAATATCCAAGTTATACAAGTAAAACACCTAAAGAAACATTTAACTAAAAACATTGTTTAAGATTTTCGTTCCAAGACTGTAAATACTGCAAACCCATTAAACAACATGTATATATCAGTAAAATTTAACAATGATTTACGGAACTGAAAAGGTGGATGATGTGAGTAAACAAATTGAAATTCCAAGAATAGAGAGGGAAACTGTAAAGAGGAGGAAATCAATTAAGCCAATAAATGAAAGAATAGCAAAATTAAGAGAGTCAAGTGAAAGAAGCCCTGTCAAAGTTTCACTGGAAAGAGCAAAACTAATAACTGAATTTTACATGAGTGATAAAGCTTCCGGAAAACCCACTCCAGTACAAAGGGCATTAGCCTTCAAATACTTAATGGAAAATGTTAGTATACCCATTGAAGATGGAGAATTGATAGTTGGGTTGAGGGGAACTGGACCCAAAGAGGTACCCACATACCCAGAAATATGCTGCCACAGCCTCCAAGACCTAGAAATACTGAGAAGTAGGAAGAATATGCCATATCAAGTTGATGAAGAAACATATCAATATTACAAAAAAGTAGCAATACCATTCTGGAAGGGGAAGAGTATAAGAGACATAATATTTGAAAATATGTCAAAGGAATGGATAGACGCATACGAGGCAGGGATATTCACTGAATTCATGGAGCAAAGGGCACCTGGACACACTGCTGGAGGAGAAAGGGTATTCAAAATGGGAATAAACGATATAAAGAGGGAGATAAGGGAAGCTATGGAAAAACTGAATACAAGTGACCCAGAATACTATGAGAAGATGGAAGAATTAAAGGCTATGGAAATAGTTGCTGACGCAATACTAATCTACGCAAAAAGATGCGTGGAAAAACTAAAGGAAATGCTTGAAAGAGAGGAGGACCCAAAAAGAAGAGAAGAATTAGAGGAGATGATTGAAATATGCAGTTGGGTTCCAGCAAACCCGCCAAGGACATTCTGGGAAGCTCTACAACACTACTGGTTCATACATGTAGGTATAACCTATGAAACTAACCCATGGGATTCATTCACTCCAGGAAGATTAGATCAACATCTATACCCATTCTATAAAAAAGACATTTTGGAAGGAAGACTAACAAGGGAGAAGGCGAAAGAACTTTTACAAGCCTTCTGGTTAAAATTCAATAATCAACCGGCAGTACCAAAAGTTGGCGTCACAGCAGAAGAAAGCTTCACATACAACGACTTCTCAAAAATAAACATAGGAGGATTAACAGAAGATGGAAAAGATGGAGTAAATGAACTCTCATACATAATACTCGAAGTACTAAGTGAAATGAGAACACTACAACCAAATACAGCAGTACTGGTGAGCGATAGAAACCCAGACAGATTCCTAATAAAAGCGATAGAAGTAATGTCTCCAGGATTTGGAGAACCACCATTCTTCAATTTCGATGGAGTAATAGTGAAAATGCTTAGACAAGGAAAAACCCTTGAAGATGCAAGAACCTCCGGAGTTAGTGGATGTGTTGAAACAGGAGCCTTCGGCAAAGAGGCATACATACTTACTGGATACATAAATCTACCAAAAATACTAGAGATAACTCTGAATAATGGAATAGACCCGAAAACAGGTAAGAAGATTGGATTGGAAACTGGAGATCCTAGAAACTTCAAATCCTTTGATGAATTATGGGAAGCATTCATAAAGCAATTGAAATACTTCATGGACATAAAAATGAAGGGAAACGACATAATAGAAGCCATATACGCAAAATATCTACCAGTACCATTCCTATCACTATGGATAGAAGACTGCATTAAAAATGCAAAAGATTACAATTCTGGAGGAGCAAGATACAATACACAATATGTACAGATAGTTGGATTAGGAACATTAACAGACTCATTGGTAGCATTAAAATACCATGTATTCGATAAAAAAGACGTAAAGATGGAGGATATTCTTGAAGCCTTAAACAGAAATTTTGAAGGATACGAAATCCTCAGACAAATACTACTAAATAAAACGCCGAAATATGGAAATGACGATGATTATGCAGATGAAATAGCAAAAAGGATAGTTGACACGGTAGTTAAGTTAGTTGAAAGCTACCCGCCAACGCCAATAAGAAGAGCAAAAAGAAGAGTATACTTCCTACCAACAACAGTACATGTATACTTCGGGAAAAAGACAGGTGCAACACCCGATGGTAGACTAGCAGAAAAACCACTATCAGAAGGAATATCCCCAGTACAAGGCATGGATAGAAAGGGGATAACAGCTGTATTCAGATCAGTAACAAAAATAGATTGGGATAAAACTGGTGGAGCACTCCTAAACATGAGACTCACACCAGACCTCGTGGAAGGAGAAGAAAACATAAAGAAACTTGCACAATTATTAAGGGTATTCTTTAGGATGGGTGGACACCACATACAATTCAACGTTGTAAGCACAGAACTATTAAGAGAAGCACAAAAGAGACCACAAGATTTCCAAGACCTAATGGTTAGAGTTGCAGGATACAGCGATTACTTTGTAAACCTACCAAAGGGGTTACAAGATGAAATCATTACAAGAACAGAACATAAAGAATTCTAAGGGAGAAGTGAAGGGACTGATCTTCAGCATACAGAGATACTCAATACACGATGGACCTGGAATAAGAACAACAATATTCTTCAAAGGATGCCCATTAATTTGTTGGTGGTGCCATAACCCAGAGGGGATATCACCTAAAAAGGAGATAATGTACTTTGACT
>JANZKA010000035.1 GCA_025060975.1 Candidatus Culexarchaeum nevadense | reverse complement strand
ATGGGTTTATGGAGCTATACTCTCACTACTATTCCCATACCTTCTTCTCCCAAAATTTGGTTGGAGAAATACGTTCCTAGTCTCCTTAATACCATTATCATTGATTCCACCAATAATATTGTTTATTCCAGAATCTCTTAGATATCTTCAGTTTAAAGGTGAAATCAATACCGCCTTAAATCTTTTAAAGAAGCATAACTTAATACCTAGAGATGTTGAGTTTAAAAGTGTATTTGAGAAGTATACTGCTAAGAGTTATAGGGTTTCAGAAGCTTTAATGAAGCTTTGGTCTAAGAATTATTGGAAGAGAACTTTAATGTTATGGATTTTATGGGCATCTCTAGTATACACTTATCATGGAATATTCATTTGGCTTCCAGCAATTTACGTTAAAGAATTCGGTTTTACAGTTGTAAAATCTATTGAGTGGACTTTAATAGTTACTCTCGCTCAGATTCCAGGTTATTATAGTGCTGCTCTAATGCTTGATCATGTAGGTAGAAAGCCTATAGAAGTTCTCTACCTCTTTGCAGCTGGATTTGGAAGTTTCATGCTTAGCTTATCTAGAGATCCAACTTCAATCTTAATTTGCAGTATTATAATATCCTTCTTCAATTTGGGAGCTTGGTCTGCACTATACGCATATACACCTGAACTATATCCAACTGAAATTAGGGGGACTGGTTCAGGTGCAGCTGCAAGTATTGGTAGAATTGCTGGGATCATTGCCCCAACAGCAACCCCCCTCATATATGCATATTGGGGTTTAAATGCTGCATTCATCGTTTTTGCTTCAATACATTTTCTAGGTGCATTAGCCACTTTAATCCTTGGATTTGAAACTAAAGGGAGGATTTTAGAGGAGTTAGCTAATTAATAAATTACATTAAATAAATTATTATAGTTTCACGTTTTAACTTGTTATTGTGATTTTTATGGTTGGTAGAATTGTTTCAGCTGAACATCCACATACAATTGAGGGGGTTCAGTATCATATTAAGTGTAAGCCTGGTGATGTAGCTAAATACGTGTTACTCCCAGGAGATCCAGATAGAGTTCCTAGGATAGCTAAGTATTGGGATGAGGCTAGGGAGGTTGCTAGGAATAGATGTTATGTAACTTATACTGGAACTTATAAGGGTAAACCTATATCTGCAACTTCTACTGGTATAGGTTGCCCATCTACGGCGATAGCTTTGGAAGAGCTTTTGAGAGTTGGAGCTAGAACTTTCATTAGAGTTGGAACTACTGGTTCCATACGTTCAGAGGTTAAAGTTGGGGATTTGGTTATTAGTTCAGGTGCTGTTAGGCTTGAGGGTACTAGTAGACAGTATGTTATGGTGGAGTATCCTGCACTTGCAAGTTATGAGGTTGTTTTAGCATTGATTGAAGCTGCTGAATCTCTTGGAGTTAGATATCATGTTGGTTTAACTGCCAGTACTGATAGTTTCTATGTTGGTCAAGCTAGACCTGGATTTAATGGTTATCTTCCAAGCTTCTCTAGGAATATTATTTCTGATTTACAGGCTTGTGGTGTTTTGAATTTTGAGATGGAAGCTTCTACGATTTTCACTTTATCTAGCATTTATGGTGTTAGAGCTGGGGCTGTTTGTGCTGTTTTAGCCAATAGGGTTACCAATGAATTTATTGAAGATGCTGGGGTTGAAGATTGTATTAAAGTTGCTAATGAAGCTGTTAAGATATTGAGTGATTGGGATTCATTGAAGGATTCTAGGGGTAAATACTACTTTTATCCAAGCTTATTGTTGAAGTAGCCCCCATCTATAAACCCTTAATTTTTATGAACTCTTTAATTATATCTATCCCTGAACTTGTCCCTATTCTATTTGCTCCAAGCATAATGTAATGTATTGTATCGATTAATGATCTAATTCCACCGGATGCTTTAATCTTCTTATTGGAATTCTCTTTTATCAGTATTATGTCGCTTGGAACTACTCCTCTAGGGCCGAATCCAGTGCAAGTCTTTATGTAATCCACATCGGTTTCATTTAGTGTTTTTGATGTTAATGCTATTTCCTCATTGGTTAGGTATGGTGTTTCTATTATTGCCTTAATTACTCCTCCATTCTTCTTAACTATTTTTGATAGTGTTTCAGCTTCACTTCTGATTTTGTCATATCTTTCGCTTTTAACATATGATATGTTTATCACGTAATCTATTTCTTCTGCACCATCAGATAATGCCTTTTCCACTTCCACCCTTTTTGTTTCAATGTTTTGATATCCAAGTGGGAATGATACTACCGTTGCTAATTTCACTTTTCCACCAAACTTCTCCTTTACTTCACTTATATAGCATGGGGGTATTACTAGGCATGCGAAATTGTAATCTAAACTTTTCTCGATGAATTCCATAACCCTCTTTAAGCCTACTTCTGGTTTAAGCATGGTGTTATCTATGTATTTGGGTAAATCCTCAATGCTTAATTTACTTAAATAATCTCTTATAATCCTCATTGATTAGAAATATCTTTATTCTAGCTTATAAGCTGTTTTACTGGATGTCTCTCTGTCCTATACCATTCGACTCTTGGTTTTATTAGTGAGTATAGTGTTGTTAAGCCTATTATAATCCATATGGGGAATGTTATTATGAAAGCGCGTTTATCCCGTATCTTCTCTCCAGTTACTATTAGGAAGAGTGGTGATATTAGTACTGATATAATTAGGTATATGAATATGTATATTGGTATTGGGTCTGGGTCAAATCCAATTATCTTTGATATTGGGGCTATTAGTAGCATGTATATTGTTGATATGGATATTATTAGGTATGAGATTGGTGATAGGTAGTATAGTCCATTAATGATTTTAACTTTTAGTGGTACATCTTCTTTGATTATTTCTATGAAGCATTGCATTAACCCCCTATTCCACCTCATTCTCTGCTTTATTAACGACTTTATAGTGTATGGTCCTCTCTCAATTATTATGCTATCCATTAAAGCCATTTTCAACCCTCTCTTGGCGAATTCTACGGTTAGCATTGAATCTTCAGTTAAAGTTTCGGGGAACCCCCCAATCCCCTTAATTACCTCTGTTACTACAAATAATCCTTCACCACTATACATTGGGTAATTTGATATGTATTTTAATGCTGGTAGAGCTATGTTCACCCATAAGCATGTCTCCACATATGAGAATAATTGTGGTAGCCTACTTCCACTTCTCAAAACCTTTACTCCCACTGAATCATATTTCCCGTCACTCATTAGGGAGACTCCTCTTGCTATCTGGTATTCGTCGAGTATATCGTCATCTGCATCATAAACCACTATGAATGGTTCATCTACGAATTTCAATGCGTAATTTAAGCTTTTAGCTTTTGAACTTCTGGATTCTGGGTGTACTATAATTTCATACTTAATATTACTCCCATCTAGAATTCCACATTTATCTATAACGTTCTTCATGGTTTCATCATCCCCCTTCTCCACGATGATCAGCACTCTCATTTTGTTTTTATCATAAACTTGACTGGTAATACTTCGGAAAGTTCTTTCTATACTTTCCCCTCTCTCCTTATATAATGGTATCAGTATTGCTATTCTTGAATTAAAGTTTGGTTTTGGTTTAAGCCAAACCTTCTCCTTAAGCCTTAATATTAAGCTTATGGTTCCCAGTGTATGTAGGGATAGTGGGATTGTTAGGAGAGTTATTAAGATTAATGTGAACATGAATATTCACTTTTGTAAGTTTTCTAATGTGAGCTTCTCCAAGAATATATTTAACCTATTCCATTAAGTTTACTCATAATCTTCATGGAGAATATTTAAGTTACATGATGTTCGATGCTTGTTTCATTGAAATAAAATTATATATTAGCTTTACCCCATATTTCCAGTAGCCTACATATCAAGTGGATATATTAATTTATGATGATTGTAATACATTTTATTTGAATGTTATGATTGGTGGGGATGACATTTTAGAGGGTTTGAGGGATAGGTGGTGGAAGAGGGTTTTGGAGAGGGGTTTAGAGGATTTTGAGGTTCATGTTACTGTGAGGGGTTTAAGTCCAGTTGAAGCTATTGGTTATCCCAGTAGAACTGATTTCCCATTATTTATGGATCGTGAAGTTATGATTCAAGCTGATTTCATGGGGTTTAAGGGTCAGGCTTTCACAGATACTCCAATGGATTATGTGGGTGATTTGAAGTCTATATGTTCATTGCCACTTTCTGATAGTCGTTTTAGAGCTGTTTTGGTAGCTACGATAAATGCATTTTATAGGTATCTTGGACTTGTGGAGGGGACTGTGCATTGTAGGGATATGGGTCCTGAGCTTTGCGCTAAACGTATTGCATCGTTATTTACAGATCTCTATTCACCTGAAACTAGGATTCTGGTTATTGGTTATCAGCCTTCCATAATTCATCATTTATCTTTAAAATTTAGGAATATTAGGGTTACTGATATGGATTCAAATAATATTGGTAGAGTTAAGGATGGTATTATGATCGAGCCTCATACTGTTAATAGGGATGCTATGAATTGGAGTGATGTGGTTTTAGCAACGGGTTCCTCCATAGTTAATGGTAGTATTAATGAAATCTTGATGATTGCTGGAGATAAGGTGATATTTTATGGTGTTACAATAGCATCTGCAGCTTACGAATTTGGGTTGAGGAGATTGTGTTTTGAATCTTCATAAATGGGTAAATGTTAATATGTTTGTCTAAGCTATTTCTTCTTCTTGGATGTCGTTTACCTGTCCACGTTGTAGTGGTAAGCTTAGATTCCACAATATTGAATCTTCCACAAAGTACTTTATATCATGTATTTCTTGTGGTTTATCAGGTTTGGTTGATGCAGGGTTTAGGGATAAAATTCTTGCATACTATACTTTCCTAGATAATTATAGGGCTGGGAAGACTTCCAATTTTAATGATTTAATTCCTGAACTTATCTCTCTAGGTTTACTTAGAGATCCAAATGATATTAGGAGTATGATTTCTAAATGTAATTTGAGTATTGAATTGCTTCCAGAGGTTGTTAAGGATATTCTCTTCTCCCTTAACGATTACGTTGCTCTATACAGATTTATTGATCCTCCAAAAGTTGAGTATGGTTGTAGTGTTGATGAGTTGAATATTAATGATAGGTTGAAGAGTGTATTGAAGAGTTATGGTATTCATAGATTGTATAGGTTTCAGGAGGAGGCTATTAAACGTATATTGAATGGTGAAGATATAGTTATAGTTGCACCTACAGGTTCTGGTAAAACTGAGTGTTTTGCTATTCCAATAATACATTTAATTTCGTCTAGTAGGGATAAGCGTTTCTTCCCATTAGTCCCTGAGGGTTCAAGGGTTCTTAAAGCTCTATTCATATATCCAACTAAGAGTTTAAGTAGGGATCAGCTTCTCAAAATTAAGCGTTTAGCTTCCCCATTGGGTGTTACTGTTAGGATATTTGATGGTGATACATCGACTTCTGAGAGGGAGGAGATCTATGATGAGCCTCCAGACATATTGATGACTAACTTCGATATAATCCACTATCATCTATCCCATAGAACTCCATTATCAAATCATTTTAAGAGTGTTAGATATATTGTTGTTGACGAGCTTCATAGTTATGTTGGTGCTTTTGGGGCTAATGTTCATTGGATTTTGAAGAGGCTCCAAAGAGTTTGTGGATCTACACAGATTATAGGTTGCTCTGCAACCATATCTAATCCTGGGGAATTTGCCAGTATGCTTTTTGATAGACGTGTTGGGGTTGTTGAAGGTTCTGGTAGGAGGGGTGGATTCCACTTCATAATGTTGTATCCATCAATTAGATCATTCTACTCTGCAATTGGTGATATAGTTTCAAAGCTTGTGAAGTATGGTTATAAAACCATTGTCTTCTCCAATAGCCATGTGGAGGCTGAAGTTGTTAAGCAAGTTTTGGATGGTAGGAATGTTAAATCATATGTTCATAGAGCTGGTTTACCCAAGAATTATAGGGTTAAGGTTGAGGAGGATTTTAGGAGTGGGAGGATTATGGTTGTTTCAGCAACTCCAACATTGGAGCTTGGAATAGATGTTGGTGATGTTGATTGTGTAATAACTTCTCCAATTGGTTTAGCTAGGTTTATGCATAGGATTGGTAGGGCTGGTAGGAGGGGGCAAGAAGCCATTGCAATACTGATGCTTAGAGGTGGAGATCCTATAAGCGCCTATTATAAGAGGAATCCTGAGAAGTACTTCACATATCTTGAACCAATATATGTTGAGCCTAGAAACTTGATGGTTGCAAGACATCAGCTCATAGCTGCCTGTATGGATAAACCATTATCTTCAGGTGAGTTTGAGGACTGGACTGATATTTTGAAATCTCTTGTTGATGAGGGAGTTCTAAGTTTTAGAGGTAAACGTTACTATGCAACTCAAGAGGGTAGGAGGCTTCTGAGGAGGTATAATATTAGGGGTGCTGATGGTAGAGTGGAAATATACTTTAATGGTAAACTTATCGGTGAAAGAGAGCTTCCAATAGCTTTAAGTGAATTATTCCCTGGGGCTGTCTATTTACATGCTGGATTGAAGTTTAGATCTAAAAGTTTTAGGGTTGATAGAGGTGGTTATGGATATGTGGACGTTGAACGTCTCCCAGATGACTTTCAGTATAGAACTGATGCTAAGCGAACTGCATATCCAGAGATAATTGAAGTGGTTGAGAGAGGTGGAGCTTATAATATTGAGGCATTGTATTGTAGACTTAGGATCAAAGAGATAGTTGAAGGATACTATTTGAGAGATATATTTAGTGGTGAGATCATTGGTGAAAGTAATCTGGTTGAACCTTTGGAATACTCATATGAGACTTATGGTTTCGTATTTAAAGCTCCAGAACCCATAATCAATTTAGATTCATCCAAAAATTACTTAGACTTCTTGGCTGGCTCATTCCATGCAGTTGAACATGTGTTAATTGAGAGTAGTGACATTTTTACTGGTAGTGGTTCTGGGGAGATTGGTGGAATATCCATGGGCTCCTCTGGTGTAATATTCGTTTATGATGGAGTTTTAGGAGGGTCAGGTGCATCACTACTACTCTTCAAGAATCTTGCAGATGCTTTCTATAAATCTTATGAGATTCTTATAAGTTGTGATTGTAATAGTGTTGATGGTTGCCCAAACTGTACATACTCATATAGATGTGGAAATAATAATAAGCCTTTGGATAGAGTTGGTGCTATTGAAGTATTTAAACTAATTTTAAGTGGTGTTGAGACTAGGGTTTATGATGAGGATTACGCTGCATTTAAACCTATAATGTGAGATAGTAACACTTTTATATATCTTAGTGTCACTCTTTTTTGGTGTAAATTTTGAAGGCTAAGTCCATCGCCATATGTGCAGTTATGTCTGCTCTTTGGATTGCATTGAATGTTAGTGTAGCTCCACTAATATTTTCTCTGACAAATATGCCATTTGCATGTGACTTTATACATGCAATTATGGTTTTCACAACTTCCTATGCTTCCATGGAGTTTGGAATTGCAACGCTATCTGCCATCATAGTTCTTATAGTAACATTGTTTCATCGAGGCTTCGCATCTGGAATATACTTTTTAGGTTTCGTTATAGGAGCATTATTGATTGACGTTTTACTCAGCTTAGTATTGAAGTTTAGAGGGTTAAGTGGATTTAAACGTGCTTTCATAATTATTGAGGCATTATCAATAGTTTTCACAACAGTTTCAGGTTTCATTATCGGGTTGATAATGGCTTTCCTGCAACCAGCTTTGGGGGTTAGGAATCCATTGGTTATTCAGATGGGTGGATGGATTTTCACATCATACTGGACTGGTATGCATTGTATTGGTGGCATAATATCTGGTCCAGCTGTTTTCCTAGTTTTAAAGGCTATTGAGAAAGCTGGGGCGAGGTTGTATGCAAGTTGAAAAGCTCTTTTCTAGTGATAAATCCATTGTGCTATTGAATTCCAATGATAGGAGAATTGGCATTGTTTTACTTAAACCCGGTGAAAATGTTGGTTTTCACGGTGAAGGTGCTTTTGAAGAGAAGCTATATATCTTGAGGGGGAGAGGCAAAGTAATAATTGGTGATGTTGAAAGGGAATTTGATGAAGGTGAAATTGTACAAATAAATTCTTGTAAACATGATGTGATCAATTGTGGCAATGACATATTAATATACGTTTATGATTGTAAAGTGAAACACTAATATTTAAACGATGTAAAATAAAAAATAAATTAAAAATTTTTATTTCATCTTGAACTTTCCTTCTGGAGTTTTCTCAATAACTCCTGCTTTAACTAGCCTTGTTAATTGTCCTTTAACTATTCCGGGCTTTGCACCGGTGGCTGCTACTAGCTCTTCCACCGTCTTAGGACCTGCTTTTAAACTTTCTAATATTTTTGCTTTTACAGACATGTTGTATCCCTCAATATTTGATTAGTATGTGATGTGATATATAAATTTTAACTTTTAATAAACATATTTTATTGTAAAATCTTAAATTAATTAAGTTACGTTTTTTCATTTTTTTAAAGTTACTTAGTATCCACAAATAATATGTTATGGTATTAATGTAAGTTTATGTTGTCTTTCGAGAAATTTTTAAATAGATTATCTTTTTAAATTGGATTGAACTGAGAGTAGGGTGTCTGTTACGTCTGCAACCAACAATTCTCAAAGAATTCCGTATTCATTGAAGATTGTTTTAACATCACTTTGCGCTGCACTTTACGCTATAGGTTCTTATTTCACAGCTTATATTCAGTCTCCATGGGGGATGGGACAGTTTCGCCCAGCAGTTGTAATACCTGCATTATTTGCAACTATCTTTGGTCCTTGGGTTGCAGGTGTTGGTGCTGCTATAGGTACTCTTATATGTGATTCCATTAAGCATGGCACACTTTATCTGGGTAGTCTCATTGCAGCTGTTCCCGGTAATTTCATAGGTTTCTCTCTTTTCGGCTATATTACCCGTAGAAGGTTTAATTGGGAAAAGTTTATTTTAGCTTCGAATATTGCTTTGATAGTTGGAAATCTAATTACAGCTTTCCTCTACATATTTGTATACAAGTTTCTTTTTGCTCAAGCTCTCATAATGCCATTTGAAGCTCTAACTATTCTATCTATTGGATTAATGCTCTTTTGGTTCATAACAATGTTACCATTCGTTCTATTAATTACACCTCCATTGATACGTATAATTTCCATAACTTTCCCAAGTATTGTTCCCATGGATGTTAGGGAAGCTTCTCTTAAAAGTGTTCTTCCAAGGAGGAGTTTTGGTATAGCATTAATTTCTTCTGGGGTTTTCACGTTGCTTATTGGCATTCTAATATCCTTTTCTCCACTCGGCATCTATCTATCCACTACTTTTAGAGGTTACTTTCCACCTTTAGTTATGGATTTATTCCAGCTTCTCTTGTATCTATGTGGAATTGTTCTTTCGTTGCTGGGTTTAGGTGTATTGGGTTTGAATGTTGTTAGTAGGAGGTAGTTTGCTTAAATTTTTTGATTAACTCTCCAATCCTTTCTCTAGCTTTTGATGTTATTGGTTGTCCATGGCTTGGTAATGCTATTTCAAATTCCAATTCCCTATAGATCTTTTCTATTGATT
>JANZKA010000034.1 GCA_025060975.1 Candidatus Culexarchaeum nevadense | reverse complement strand
AATATTGTGCCTTCATATGCTAGGAGTTGGTATTATGTTAGGGCTCCTGAGAGGGAGCAGGTTGAGGAGATCTATAATTGGATTTTGGATATAGCTAAAGGAGCAGCATTAATGACACAAACACAACACAAAGTAGAATTCATAACTGGATGTTACAATATGATACAAAACAAGACTCTAGCAATGGTATGCTTGAAAGTTATGAAAGATATAGGAGCCCCAAAATTCAGTAAAGAAGATTATGAATTTGCAAAGAAAATCCATGAAACAATACCACCAGAGCAAAAGAGGAATTCACTTAAAAGAATGAAAATACCTGACTGGGAAAAGCTCATGGACGTCATACTTGATGAGGAAGTTAGAGATCCATGGGATGAGGGAGAAGTAAGCCATGGATCCACAGATGTGGGTGATGTTAGTTGGCAAACACCAACATTATCTTTTGGAACAACATGTTTCGTACTTGGATCACCTGGACATTCATGGCAAAATGTTGCAGCATCAGGTGTGGGGATAGGACATAAGGGATGTATATATGCTGCAAAAGTTATTGCAGCTACAGCCATAGAGATAATGTCAAATAGCAAATTAATTGAAGAAGCTTGGAAGGAATTTAAAGAGAAAACTAAAGGTAAAAAGTATAAGTCACCAATACCGCCAGAAGTCAGAGAACCACCAAAAATATTCAAAACCTAACCATCCATTTTTAAACTAATAAACTAAAACTATAAGCATCAAAATGGCTGTAATCAAAATTTAAATATTGATTAACCCATTAAATAAGTATCATGTACAAATTAAGTGAAGAAAGTATAAACTTCCTAAAGGAATTACTGGAAGAATTTGGACCTTCAGGATTTGAAGATAGAGTATTGAAGAAGATAAAAGATAGAATGGAAAAGTATGCAGACAAAGTGATAAAGGACAATTTGAACTCACTAATATTTATAAAGAAGGGGTTGAGTGACCGCCCAAAAATCCTAGTTGCAGGACATGTGGATGAAGTTGGATTCATAGTGACATCGATAACAAAAGATGGATACTTAACATTCACAAACCTTGGAGGATGGTTCGACCAAGTATTACTAGCACAAAAAGTTGTAGTGATGACCACAAAGGGACCTGTACTAGGAGTAATAGCATCAAAACCACCACATCTATTGACACCAGAAGAGAGACAGAAGGTTGTAACCATGAGGCAAATGTACATTGATGTTGGAGCCACATCAGAAGAAGAAGCCAAGAATATGGGGATAAGAGTTGGAGACCCCGTAGCTCCATACTCAACATTCCAAATGTCCAATAGTGGGAAAACAATATTTGCAAAAGCCTTTGATGATAGAATTGGAGCATTCATAGCCATGGAAGCCCTCAAATATATAAGGGAGAATAATATTGAACATCCAAACACATACTACGCTGCAGCCACAGTACAAGAAGAAGTTGGATTAAGAGGAGCTGAAACTGTTAGATGGGTTGCAGATCACGATCTAGCCATAGTGACAGAAGTAGATATAGCTGGAGACGTTCCAGGAATATCTCCTGGAGAAGCACAATCAAAACTTGGTAAAGGACCCACAATAGTAGCCTTCGACAGTTCCATGATACCAAACCAAAAACTAAAAGAATTCGTAATAAAAGTTGCTGAAGAAGCAAAAATACCATACCAACTCACAGTTGTTAGAGGAGGAACTGATGCTGGAAGACTCCACATGTACAAAGAGGGTAGACCAAGCATAGTTATAGGAGTCCCCACAAGACACATACACAGTCACGTCGGAGTAGTACATAAAGAAGATGTGGAAAACGCCGTGAGACTAGTAATAGAATTGATTAAGAGATTAGATGAAGCTACTGTCAAAAGCTTTACAGAGCTATGAAGTGGAGTGCAAAGTTAAAAAATGACATCAAACCTGTTTTAAACATAAAATCCACAATTTTTATTTAGTTGTCAACTTAACCCTTCAATCTCAAGACTTAGAATCTTAATCAACCATAATAGTGTTTTCAACCTTTCCAATGCAATTCGCCTCCCCACATCAGTATTCATGTGGGCTGGTATATGTATAAGCTTTGAGAATACATGATCAATAGTATAATGAGCATCATCAGCATCTCTAAATCTTGGGAGAACTTCAGATTCAGAGTACATTACTCTACCAGCAAACTCCCCATAGATCATCATCCTAGAGAAACCTATAACTCCGAGGGCATCAAGTCTATCAGCATCTTGGAGGATCATGGAAACAATATCCATGGAGGCTGAACCAGAACTCCAACTGTGTACACGAATAGCATTATATACAACCTCAATATCAGAAGGATCGAGTCCTAAATCAAGTAGCATGGATTTAGCGTAAATAGCAGATTTAACCGCATGATCCTCCTTAACACCAAATATAGGTATGGATATATCGTGTAGTAAACATGCCAAAGTTAATAGGAATCTATCATGCTCCGATAAACCCATAGCCTCAGCTATCATCAAAGCATTATTCAATACACGTTTAACATGTAGGAAGTCATGTGAAGATGGGTAATTCCCCTTACAGCTAGTATATATCTCCAGAACCTTACTCTCAACAGCTTTAATCAAGTTATGCAAACCCAAAACAGTCACAAAATAAATGAGAAGCTAAATTTCAAATAAGGATTTCCAAAAGTTATGGGATCAAACCTATGAGTAAAGCCAAAGAGAATTTAATTAATTTTATTGGGTCTTTCAAGACTCCATATAGGGGTTCATCATAATCAATATGTGATAAGAGGCTACTATACCACTTTAATCTACAGCCACCCAGAATAACCTTCTCCAAAACCCTATAATTCGTTTTAGAAATCAATTTAACCAGATTAAATGAGAGTTTCAGTCTACGTGAAAGCTCACTGAAAAATGGCAAGTAAAGAGCTGATATATCATTTAAATCAATTGACCCAGAAATGTAACTATTAATCAGTTTTGAAAGAACTTTAGAAGTCAAACATATTGGGTAAAGCCCACCACCAGTTAAAGGTTTACTCATCTGAATAGAGTCTCCAATTGCGAAAACTCTACCACAACCATAAGAACCTATGGGGCCACGTATAATTACACCACCAAAAAACCTTTCAATACTAGCATTGAAGAGAAGCCTTTCAAACTCTAATCGCTTAAGTAAAGCATTAAATTTAGGTTTAAAATCCATGGAATTTTTAACCATCAAACCAACAATACATTTATCATTATCAATAGGTATAAACCATGAGAAGTAATCACTGAATTCACGATTAATATACACATGTATAAATTCGCTACCAACCCTACCATGAATTAAAGCTTGAAAACCATAAAAATCATCACCATCACCCACAAGACCCAAACGCCTAGAGAAAACCCTCCTAGAACCCTCAGCCAATATTATCAACTTAGAACTAAATCTCAAATTACCCACAGAAATAAACCCCCTAGAATCAACATTGGAAACAAAACTGTTAAAATGGAAAACATGACCAAGACTGGAACACTTATCATATAAATAACGCTCTAAACCAACCCTATCAACTCTTAAAGCCAGAGGCTTGCCAAACCAGTAAATCTTGTAACCACCATAATTGATAATCATACCAGAATACTCAGCCTCAACAAGACTTCTGGGAACATTAAGCATATCAAAAGTCTTTGGACTAATTATCCCAGCACAATGCATGGGGAGACCCACATCTGAATGTTCTTCAAATATATGCAAGTCCCCATCAATCATACTTGAAATATAAAGCCCAGAAAACCCTCCCCCAACAACACATACATCAATACTCTTCATGAAACACACTTCACAATAAAATATAGCACTCCCAGATGTAAATATAAATTCTGAAAACATCAAAATATGTGAATAGCAATGAATCAACACAATAGCGAAATATTCCAAGAAATAGTAAAAGCATTAAGGGAAGGGGAAAGGGTAGCACTATGCATAGTGATAGAAAAGAAAGGGTCTGGACCTAGAAATATTGGTGCAAAAATGATTGTACATAGAGATGGAAGAACCGTGGGAAGTATAGGTGGAGGGAAAATTGAAAGGATAATAGTGGAAGAAGCTTTAAAAGCCCTAAATGAAAACGAAAGCAAAACAATAACACTATCACTAGGAGAGGGGGAAGGGATAGAGACAGGTTTAATATGTGGTGGATCAATAAAGATTTTCATAGACATATTAAACCCAAATCCAAAACTAATAGTAGTAGGTTCTGGAAACGTAGCTAAACCATTAACAGAAATAGCAAGTATGGTTGGATTCGAAGTAACAATAGTAGACGATAATGCAAATACAGCTACAAAGGATAGATTCCCCACAGCCAACAAAATAATTGTCAACGAGAATTTAATGAAAGGATTAGATGAAGCAAACCCAAATGAAGAAAGCTTCATAACCATAGTTCATGGAGACGTAAAGAAGGAATATGAAGTGCTCAAGAGAGTATTAAGGGGGAAGATAAGATACATAGGGCTACTGGGTAGTAGGAGAAAGGGGGCTGAACTAAAGAAGAAGTTAATTGAAGAAGGGTTTAAAGAAGAAGATGTTGAAAAGATAAGAGTTCCAATAGGGATAGATATAAACGCAGAAACCCCCGAGGAAATAGCTGTAAGCATAGTGGCAGAATTAATAATGAATTTAAGGTGTAAAAAATGATTACAGCAATAATACTCGCAGCAGGAGCTTCAAAGAGATTTGGCAGAAATAAACTCTTAGAAATGATGTATGGGAAACCAATGATAAGATGGACAATTGAATCCGCATTGAATAGTATGGTAAATGAAGTTATAGTTGTATTGGGATTCGAAGCTGAAAGAGTTGCTGAAACCATAAAAGATTTGCCATGCAAAGTAGTGGTAAACGAGAATTACGAGGAGGGGATGAGTAGCTCAGTTAAATGTGGACTTAGAAATACCATGAATAAAAGCATGGCAATATTGGTAATACCGGGAGACTGCCCACTAATAAGAAGTGAAGACATAAACAAGGTAATAAATAGGTATCTTGAAAGTAGAAAGCCAATAGTGATAGCTACACACAAAGGTAGAAGGGGACACCCAATACTAATAAGCCGAGAAATCTTCGAAGAAGTACTAAGAATAAGTGAAGAAGGGATGGGACTAAAGGAGGTTATCAAAAAACATGAAGGAGAAATAGCATATGCAGAAACAGAAAATGAGGGAGTTACTATAGACATAGATAGCCCAGAAGATCTGAAAGAATCTATAAAACTAATAAGAAGTTGAGGGATCAACGATGTATACCAATAAATATTTCAAATACACTCCAACCGAAATTGCCCTGGAAAAAGCTTTGAAACATATAAAACCAATAGAAGATGTTGAAGAAGTATCAATAGATAAAGCAGTAAATAGAGTTTTAGCAGAAGATATAGTGGCAAATAATGATATCCCACCATACGACACATCCCACTTCGATGGGTATGCAGCAAGATATGAAGACACTATAGAAGCATCGTATGAAACTCCAATAACACTAATCATAAAAGGGGAAATCAAGCCAAACACAATAGTAGACTATGAAGTAAAAGCTGGAGAAGCATATAAGATAAGCACAGGCGGATATCTGCCAAAAGGAGCAAATACGATAATACCAAAAGAAACTACAAAAATTATCAATGAAAACAAGATACAGATTACACGTAAATCAAAACCATTTGAACATGTAATAAAAGCTGGAGAAGACTATAGGAGAGGAGAAACAATATTCAAAAGAGGGAGAATAATAGAGCCAAAAGACCTAGATCTAATAGCATACATGAAAATTAGGAGTTTGAAAGTCTATAGGAAGGCAGTAATATCAATAATTGCAGTGGGAGATGAACTCATTGCAGAAGGGAACTCACCCCACACCCACATGATTTCAAACTTAATAAGAGAATTCGGTGGAGAACCTATGGATATGGGGATAGCTAGAGACAACATTGAAGATATTGCAAGTAAAATTTTGAATGCATCCATGAAAAGCGATCTAATAGTGACTATTGGAGGATGCTCTGTGGGATCTACAGATTTAGTTGCAGATGCCATACTATCAATCCCAAATTCACAAATAATAGTTAGAGGTATAAGGAGAGTTCCTGGAAGACAGACAAGCTTCGCCATAATAAATGGGAAACCAATATTAATGCTACCAGGATTGATACAATCTATGACAATAGGATTCTACACCCTAGGAGTTCCTGCACTAATGAAACTTAGTAACATGAATACCCACTGTAAAAAGATGGTGATAAAAGTTAAAATTTCAAGGAGGGTTAAAGTGGAAAACATGCTACCATTTGAAAGAGCACTATTTGGAAGGATAATTGAGTTAGAGGATATCCCCAAAGTGGAATTGCTAAGTGGCTCATCTATGCTTAGAAGGATGATAATAGAATCCCATGGATTTCTAATAATACCACCATTCAAAAGAGAAGTACTGGAGGGGGAGGTTTTAGAGATGAACCTATTTAAACCAATCAATCTACAGTAATCGTGGGGGAGTAAGATTAGAGAGGTAAACATAATTCAATTAAGTGCAGAATTAAAGATGGACATTGATAAATTGAAGAAGGAATTGGGGATATACGATCTTGAAGATGAAAATGTAAAGATATTCGTAGAAGATTACGTTCCAATAAGACTTCAAGAAATATTTTCAGAATTAAATGATAAATTCGGTTTAAACGTTGTTGAAGTCATAGTTTTCAATGGAAAACTGATAATTGTTTGTAAAAGTGGAAGTTTGGGGAAAACCATTCTTGGATTAACTGCTAAGCAAGAAAACCACACCAGTCAATGATCATCGTAGCCATAACTTTAACTGCATTCACAACATCCCTTAAATCAACCCATTCATTGTATGCATGCATCTGAGTTATAGTTCCAGGTCCAAAGCAGACTGTTGGTACATTCATCTTCATCAAAATCCTCATATCAGTAGCCCCCTCATGCCCCTTAACAATGGGTTTAATACCTAGAGCAGAAGCGTAAGCATTAATCATTGTGGAAACTATTGGATGATCTATGGGTATTTCCACACCTTCACCAGCATACCCCTCCTGAACAATTTCCGGTGGATTATACTTCAACCATGGATCCAGTATAGAATACTTCAAAATGAAATCCCTCA
This sequence comes from Candidatus Culexarchaeum nevadense, assembly GCA_025060975.1. Lineage (GTDB taxonomy): Archaea > Thermoproteota > Methanomethylicia > Culexarchaeales > Culexarchaeaceae > Culexarchaeum > Culexarchaeum nevadense. The sequence continues at coordinate 2,485 of JANZKA010000034.1, read as the reverse complement.
ACTCAGTTATAGCATCACCTATACTTTCACCTGGAAGCAAACCCATCCTACCACGCAATTCAGCTTCATCAGGAATAGCGCTAGGATAACTTCCAGCATTAAACGTTCCAATGAATAAAGCTAAAACCCCTCTGTTATCAGGGTATAATGGATGCTTCTTCTCAGAAACCCTAATCTCGTAAAGCTTTCTAACAGCATCATAAATCTTATAAGCTTGCTCAATAACATTTACGCCCTCCCAAACCCTAGACATGGAAGCAGTTTTACCCCTAACCTTAATCTTAAACCACATACTACCAGAAACTGCTGGCTGAATCTCCATATCACTAGCTTCAGCATTCACAGCACCATCAGCCACATAACCTCTAAGTAAAGCTGCAAGTGTACCATTACTACTATACTCTTCATCGATAACGTAATGTAGATATACATTTCCAAGAGGGTGAACATCAGCTTCTAAAAGCAATTTAACAGCCATAGTATAAGCTGCAATACCACTCTTCATATCAGATGCACCCCTACCATAAATCCTATAACCATCAATGACACCACCAAAAGGATCAAACTTCCAGGAAGATGCAGGGCCTGATGGGATAACATCAACATGCCCATTAAATGCAAGAGATCTCCCCCCACCATAACCCTTAACTATCCCAACAAGCATAGGTCTATCCTTATAAGGCAACTTAACTTTCTCAGCCAATGGATGCTTCAAAAGCTCAGTTTCATCTATAAACCACATATCGTAACTCAAACCCCAATCCTTAAGCTTAGAAGCTATGAACTCCTGAATCCCCCTCTCCTCACCAGTAACACTTGGAATTCTAATAAGATCACGCAGAAATGATACTATCTCATCCCTACTATTATCAATATGATTCAAAACCTTCTTCAAAATCTTACCACGATCCACAGAAAACACCAAATAACTGTATAAAGTAAAAGTAAATAATGCTTCCCCTACCCAACCCATACATTCAACAAGCATTTTATACATACACAATAACTAGGTATTGTGGGTAAACATTATGAAAGCAGCAATACTTAGATCTCCAAAAAACATAACATTATCTGAAATACAAACACCATTAAGTCCAAGAAGCGATGAAGCTATAGTGAAAGTGAAGTATGCAGCCATATGTGGAACAGACTTACACCTATACAGAGGTGAAACCCCAGCCAAATACCCAGTAATACTTGGACATGAATACGCAGGAGAAGTTTTAATGGTTGGTCAAGGCGTCAGAAACATAAAACCTGGAGACAGAGTTATAGGATCATATATGGCATCCTGTGGTAAATGTAGATTCTGCATTCTCGGTAAACCACAACTATGTGAAAGGAGACTCATGTTTGGGATAAATATAGATGGATCCTTCGCAGAATACATGAAAATACCATTAGCCGAGAGAGTACTCGTAAAAATTCCAGAAGAATTAGATTATAGAGATGCAGTACTAGTAGCAGATACCTTCCTAACAGCATTCAACGCTGTTGAAAAAGCATTGAAACCAGGGGAAACACTACTGATAACTGGACTTGGAAGTATAGGATTATCAGCAGCTCTAGCAGCAAAGATTATGGGGGCATCAACAATAATAGGAACTGCTAGGAGGGAGAGACCTATAAAAATAGCCAAGGAGTTAGGGGTGAAATATGTTTTAAATCCGGATAAAGAGGATGTCGTGAAAAAAGTAATGGATTTAACAAATGGATATGGTGTAGATGCATCAATAGAAGCTAGTGGAGCACAAAAGAATATGAAAATAGCATTTGAATCACTAAAACCTGGAGGTAAGATGATTCAAGTGGCTATACCTGTAGAAGCAATAACAATGGATTTAAAATACATCATTGGATTAGAGAAATCCATAATAGGAGTACTAAACCCAGGAACACCTCCACACATAGAAAGAGCATTGAAAACAGTTAAAAATGAAATTAACAGCCTAAGATCCATAGTCACACATGAATACAGCTTAGACGAAATTGAAAAAGCATTGGAAATTATGGATAAGAGAATTGGAGACCCTATAAAAATACTGCTGAAAATAAGCTGAACCCAATAGTTATATCCATTCAAAAAGCAGATTATTGTATGGGGAATGTAATGCCAAAAGTATCAATAGTCAAAGTAAATGAGCCTATAAACAATGATAATGTTCATGAAGCTGTAAAAAGAGCAGTAAACATGATTGGAGGAATAAATAAATTCGTAAAACCAGGGGAGAAAGTTCTTATAAAACCAAATCTCGTAAGCCCAAGACCTCCACCAGTAACCACAGATCCAAAAGTTGTTAGAGCATTATCATTAATGGTTAAAGAGGCAGGTGGAATCCCGATAATAGGGGAATCATGTTCAGCCATGACACATTGGTGGAGAGAGGGGATGGACACAAAACAAGTCATGGAAGTTTTAGGCTATATGAGCATGGCAAAGGAAATTGGAGTTGAAATAGTACCCTTCGACGAACATGGTGAATTC
>JANZKA010000033.1 GCA_025060975.1 Candidatus Culexarchaeum nevadense | reverse complement strand
TGTGAAGAAGAGGATGAAGAGAGAGGGGGATGAAGGTAAAGTATATATAGGGTTTAGGCAAAATTACCTATCGTGAACACAAAGCGAATAGCTTTAACTGCAAATTTAGCTGCAATCCCAGTAGCTTTGAGAATCATCAAGCACAACACTATTGGAACTATTCCAATAATAAACTTCCCAGTAGCCTTTGCATTGATCTCAGGAGCCCTCCTAGGACCATTAAGTGGATTTGTAGTGGGAATACTGAGCTTCTTGGTTTCAGATATATTCCTAGGATTAGGGTATTGGACAATAGGTACAAGCTTAACATGTGGACTTATCGGATTAATAAGTGGAATACTATGGAGGAAAAGGGATCCATGCAGATTAGAGCTGCTAGCATTAACATTAATGTTAACCTTCACGTATGATATACTGACGTCAATACTACTCTACGCACTATTTATGCCTCTCCAAGAAGCCGTGATTATGGGTTTAATTGGATTATTCTTACCAGCCATGGGTGGAACCCTCTACGCCATGGGACCAATAGTTGAATTATCAACCTCAATACTAGTATCAATACTACTACCAAAAATTAAGGGGGTGAAGATATATGAGTAACAAAATGTTCTGGATCACAATAATTGTACTATTCATGTGGGCTCTCTCATCCACAGCAATCGCCACACACTATTACATGAAAACAATGGAATTATCATCTTACATTAAAAGCCTAGAGGAAAACATAAAACAAGTAAAAACATACATGGAAAAGTTAACTTCAAATATCATGAAAGCAATGGAGCAAGCTATTTTAAGTGGAAATCAAGAAATTACTAAAACATTAGATGATGCAATAAATGACACTATAAAAATCAACAGATTATTAGGTGGAGAAATAAAAGTGAATATACTTGTAGATTATGGTAATGGAAGTAAAGTTTGGTACAATGATACAACAATAAACAATGGGGATAACTTATTTAAAGCCATGATGAAAGTGCTAAAAGTGACATACACAGCCTATCAATATGGAGTATTCATAGAATCAATAAACAATGTACATAATGATCCAAGCAAAAACATGTACTGGATGTGGTGGAGATGGGATTCAGAAAGGAAGATTTGGGTACTTGGATCAATGTCATGCGATAAATACATACCAGTAAACGGTGAAATATTTGCATGGAAATATAGTAATGTAATGGAATGGCCTCCAAAACCACCATAACACTAAAATTCAGCTTAAAACACATAATTAAATGTAATGCTCAAAAAAGTAGTGGGTGAATGGAGAAGAGGGAAAAGAGGGCCAACACCAAAAACCAACATAGAAGACCTAGCAACAGTACTAATAATGCTAAAACACAGTGGAGGAATGGGGAGGTATAGAATATCAGAAGAAATGGAAATACCAGATGGAACTATAAGAGGAGTTTTAAAGAAACTTTCAGAAATAGGAATTTTGAAAACAACTCCAAGAGGATGTGAATTAACAAATTTTGGGGAAAAAGTGTTAATGGAATATTTAAGTGAAATGGGAATTGATAAGATAGAATTACAAGAAGGAGATGAATTCAACTTAATAGCTCCAGGGAGAATTAAGGTTTTAGCGTTACTGAGAAGGGGGGTTGAAAAGGTTACAAGTGGATTAATACAAAGAGATGAAGCTGTTAAGGCTGGAGCCGATGGAGCCACAATAATAGTCAAGAAGGGAGGGAAAATGATAATTCCAAGAGTCGATACATCAAGAGAATTGGAGGAACAATTAAGAAAGTTAGAGGAGAAGTATGGTGTTGAAGAAGGAAATGTGATAATATTCTGTTGGGGGAAAAGCTTAGCTAAAGCAGTAAAAGGAACTTTAAAAGCAGCAGCAACCTTACAATAATGGAACAAAACACCTTTAAATTAAACAGCAATTAAGATTTTACGGTGAATACATGAATCAAGAAGTATTTAGAGATGAAAATATAAAGAAGATACTTGAAAAAGTTAGAACCATATGGGCATTGGATATTGCAGATAGCCTAATGGGATGGGATATAGAAGTTTTAATGCCACAAGAGGGGGCTACAGAAAGGGGGGTAGCCAGGGCTGAACTTCAAGCATTAAGTCAAAGCATACTCAAATCAAAAGAACTAAAAAATCTAGTTGATGAAGCTGAAAAGAACATGGAAAAATTAAATGATTATGAAAAAGGGTTAATAAGAGTTTTAAAGAGAAGAATGAAAATAGCAACAGCAATACCAGAAGAAATTTTAAAAGAATATGTAAAGACGACATCAGAAGCCACTATACAATGGAGGATTGCAAGATCTAAAAGTGAATATGGAATATTCAAACCATACCTCGAAAAGATCGTGGATTTAATGAGAAAATTCGCTGAATACCTGGGATATGAAGAGCATCCATATGATGCATTATTAGACTTACATGAAGAAGGATTCAGAACTAGAGATGCTGACAAGATGTTTAACATCTTAGAGCCAGGGATAAGGAGAATATTTAGCAGAGTACAAAGGGAAGGAGTTTATAAATCAAAACATGAACTTGAAGACATGGAATACAATGTTGAGGATATGAAGAATCTAAATTTAGAAATATTGAAGATTTTGGAATATCCATTAGGGGTTAGATCTAGATTCGATGTATCAACACATCCATTCACAACTAGCATAGGTATAAGAGATGTCAGGATAACCACAAGATATGAGGGGAAAGATTTCAAAAGGAGCATGTATAGCACAATACATGAATATGGACACGCCCTATACGAATTACAGATAGATGAAAGATTATCTGGAACAATACTAGCCACAGGAGTTAGTGGAGGGATACATGAAAGTCAATCTAGATTCTGGGAAAACATAATTGGAAGGAGTAGAGTATTTGCAGAAGCAATATACCCAACAATTAAAAAGCATCTAAAATTCGTGGAGAAATACACTCCAGAAGAGATATACTACTACTTCAACACTGTAAAACCAAGTTTAATAAGAGTTGACGCAGATGAAGTCACATATAATCTACACATACTCCTACGCTACAAACTTGAAAAATCAATGATAACTGGAGAATTAAAAATGGACGAACTCCCAGAAGTATGGAACACGGAAATAGAAAAACTACTTGGAATTAGACCTAAAAAGGATAGTGAAGGAGTATTACAAGACATACATTGGAGTAGCGGGTTAGGATCCTTCTGCAATTACACTATTGGAAATGTAGTGGCAGCACAAATATTGAACCACATTAAAAGAGAAATAAACTTCGAAAACCAAATAGCTAAACTGGACTTTAAACCCATAAGAGAATACTTGAAGAACAAGATACACATATGGGGATCAGTATACGAACCAAAAGAACTACTTAAAAGAAGCTTCAATGAAGAAATGAACCCAGAACACCTATTGAAATACCTAGAAGAAAAGTATCTAAAGGGATGAGTTATCAAGAAAGGTAAATGGAAAATTAAAATTTTTATTTCATTTCATACACTGCTTTTAACAATTGTTGGTAGAAGTAATGCTGAAGCGAAATCTCCTCCATGGAAGACAGTATTATGAGCTTTCTTAGCTTTTGACATTTCACCTATAGGTTCACCACTATTGAAATTCCTATCAAATCTTGGGAAGTAACTACTCGTTATAGATAACCTCAACCTACTTCCAGCCTCTATTAAAATATTGGTATCGAAGAAGAAGCTAAACTCAAACCTGTACACTTTATTTGGCTCCATGAAAACCTCCCACTCAAAAGACTCCCTAAACCTAGCTCTAAGACCACCATAATTAAATAGAATAGACCTACCATCTGGATAAACTTTTGAGAGTAGACATATCCAATCAGTATCAATACAATCACTCGATGCATATAACACCATTTTAGGTTTGCCTGCAATTTCAATAGGTTCTTTCAATGGCTCACTAGTATAAACTAAAACATCAAACCTAGATTCCAAAGCTCTAATATCCAATGGTGTTTCAACAGCTTTTGGAGAATAGAAGTTGAAGTCCACTGAAGATATAACTGGATTCATTGGATCATAGACGTATGAATCAGAAGACTCAACAGTAGGCTTTTCAACAGTTAATCTACCATCACCAAATAGAGTATTTGCCTTACCACCACTATCAATATACCAATTGCACCAGCAGACTTCCCTCGGAGGCCAAACATCTCTTGAAACCCACTTATTCAACCCCATAACAAAAGTTAAACATCTACCACCACCAAAGAATTCTTGAATACTTTTTAATGCTTTATCATCATCCTTCAACCAGTAATCAAACCACCATAAATGCAATTTGAGTAAATCTATAACTGCTTCCGGACCGAAATCAACGCCACCAAGAACCCTTCTCGGAACCCTCGTACCAGCATGATTCCATGGTCCTGAAACCAAATACTGTTTATCCCTAGCTGGAGAATACTTTATCATCCCCTCATAGAAGTACATGGCTCCAGGCTGATCTCCATCATACCATCCAGTTATATGGAGAACTGGGAGATTTATCCTCTTAAAATCCTCCTCACTTAAAAGTATACTCTTCCAGTAATCGTCAAGTCTAGAGTGACTTAACCAAATCCTCCAAACAGTATTAACTCTACCTAAAACTTCATCCATGCTCTTTAATGGGAAATGCCATAAAACCTTAACCCAATCAACAACATCAGGATTTTGCACAACACGACCACCAACATAATGGAGCCACTCCAACATCCCAAGACTCACTAAACCATTATAGTATGGTAGCTCTTGGAACCATCTCCCAGCAGCAGCTGTACTAATCATGGTTGTAAGGTTTGGTGGATTAAGCTTAGCCGCAGCCCACTGAACCCAACCCCTATAAGATCCACCCATCATAGCTATACGACCATTACACCAATCTTGCTCTGAAATCCATTTTATAGTATCATAACCATCTTCACCTTCATGTATAAATGGATGCCACTCACCCTCAGAATCCCCTCTACCCCTAACATCTTGAATTACAACAGCATAACCATTCTTAACATAAAACTCCACATCACGAGTCCCATGTTTTATCTCTCCAGGCAAAGCCTTATTGTATGGTGTCCTAATCAAGATAACTGGATACTTACCACTTCTACGTGGAAGATATATGTCTGCTGAAAGCTTAACACCATCTCTCATTGGAATCTTAACATCGAAATATGACTCAAAGAACATTTAAGAAATCACCAAAAGTAATTCTACAACAAAATGTATTTAAACGATATAGTTAAAGAGGAGATTTACGATAATGTTGTATGATGAGGCAATATGATAATGGAAATGTACGATCCAACATGGCTTGAAATAAAAAGGTATCTAAGCATAAGATCAGCCACAACCCCTAGGGCATTGAAAAACTCATACAAACTAATATATTTAAGTGATGCTACTGGAGTGCCAATACCATGGATCCTCGACGTAAATATAAGTGACCCTCTAATACCACTGGAACAAAGAGTTGGAAACTTGACTATAAGTGAAGAGGGGGTTATAGCTATGATGAGTGATATAAATGGAAATGAGAGGTGGCAGATATCAATATACGACCTAAACAATGGTAGAATGACACATGTAGCTGGTGATGGTAGCGACATAAACAATCTAGGTGCTTGGAGTCATGATGGGAAAATATTGGGGTTCACATCAAATAAAAGGAATGGCATAGACTTTGATGTATACATTTATAAGCTAAATGGAAATGTTGAAGGACCAATTGCAAAGATGGAGGGAACCAACAAGCTCATAGAATGGGTAAGCTACGACCACGCACTAATAATACATAACAACACAAACCTAGATAGCGATATATACTTAATCGATTTCAAAAATGGAAGTCTCGAAAACCTCACAAAACATGAGGGGGAAGCTGCAAACACAAACCCCAAAAACCTTGGAAACGGAAAATTCCTATTCACAACAAATATAAATTCAGAATACATGGGAATAGCAATATACGATTTAAATAGAAGAGAATGGAAATACCTACATCAACCAGATAGAGATGTGGAAACCATAGAATTATCACCAGATAGACTTAAAGTGGCATTTAGTGAGAATGTGGAGGGATACTCAAAACTGTATACTGCAAACATAGACTTCACATATATCAGGGAGATGAAGAATCCAAAGGGGGTTATAAGCGAAATATCTTGGGGTAAAATTGGATTAACATACTCAATTTCAAGTCCAAAAATTGGAAATGAAATATGGGTTTGGAGTGAAGGAGCTGGGCAAAGGCAACTCACAAACTCACCAAAATACCATGTAAATATGGAGAATAACGTACTACCAGAAACTGTGAGGTATAAGAGTTGGGATGGAATGATGATACCAGCATTAATCTATAAGCCAAAATTTGGGAAACCCCCATACCCAGCAGTGGTAACAGTACATGGTGGACCTGAAAGTCAAGATAGACCATCATTCCAATTCCTACCACAAATACTCGTAAAATTAGGATACATAGTTCTTTCACCAAACTTTAGAGGGTCCAGCGGTTATGGTAAAACATTCGTACACCTAGATGATCGTGAAAAGAGGATAGAATCATTAAAAGATATAGGAGCCTTAGTAGATTGGGCTGAAGAAGAGGGACTTGTACGTAAAGGTGAAATAGCCATTACAGGAGCATCATATGGAGGATACGCCACACTAATGAGCATGGCACTATTCCCAGAATACTGGAGCTGCGGTGTAGAAAGGGTTGGAATAGTAAACTTAGTAACATTCATAAAGAATACTGGGCCATGGAGGAGGAAGTATAGAATGCATGAATATGGAGACCCAGAAAAAATGTATGATGTGATGATGGAGTTAAGCCCAATAAAACATTTAGATAAAATTAAAGCACCACTAATGGTTATACATGGATTAAATGACCCTAGAGTGCCAATAAGTGAAGCTGAACAACTCGTTGAAGAAATGAGGAAAAGGGGGAGGGAGGTTAAATACATAAAAGTTGTTGATGAAGGACATGGATTAGTCAAAATAAACAATAGAGTTAACCTTCAAATGGAAATCATAAGGTTCATAATGCAACACACACCAGTAAAAAGTAATTAAATGCATAATTTAGAGTTTAATTTTAGGTCTACCAATACCAATAAACGTTACATTGCTTGGGAGACTAGAGATTTCCACGATCCCTCTACCATCAAAAATTATTTTTGGACTAGACATTAAATCTGAAACCCTCCTCCAATCTAATACGCGGTAATAATCATGATCAGTAGCTACAATAATCACATTACACCCTTCAACAGCTTTCTCAATAGATCCAGTTAAAGTCACACCAAGAGAATTCAATGTTGAATCGAAGCTAATATATGGATCGTGAACTACAACTTTAACCCCCATACGGAGGAGTAATTTAACAATTTCATATGTTGGGCTCCCCCTAGAATCAGCAATATTCCCCCTAAAAGCTAAACCAAATATTGCCACAACAGTTTCTGATGGAGTTAAACCCAATTCAGTCATAATCTCTCTCAAAATTGAAACTGTTTTTAAAGGCATACCTTCATTTATAGATCTAGCCAATCTAGTTAACTCTAACCTCAAACCAACCCTATCTGCGGATTCGAGAAGAAAGTATGGATAGACTGGGATACATGGCCCCCCAACACCAACCCCAGGTTTATGAAGATGGCAGAAGGGTTGACTGTTAGATGCTTCCCTAACTTCAAAGAAATCCACATTATAAGTGCTACATAAAGTTGCAAGCTCATTTACCAATGCAATATTCACATCTCTATAAACCCCCTCAAAAATCTTTGAAAGCTCAGCAGCTCTAGCACTACTCATTTCAATAACCCCCCTCTTAGCAATCCTCCTATATAGGAGGGAAAAGAAGCGTGTACTCTTAGGACCAACTCCACCAACTATCTTAGGATACCTAACCTCCAAATCTTCTAAAGCTCTACCCTCATAAATCCTCTCTGGACTAAAAGCTAAAGCGAAATCTTCCTCAACTTTAAGACCACTCTCACCTTCAAGTATAGATTTAACAAGAGTTTCCGTCGTCATTGGCGGAACTGTACACTCTACACATACAGCATCCCCCCTCTTCAAACCCTTCCCAATCCCCCTTAAAGCCTTCTCCAAGTGAACACCATTAAACTTTCCATCAACAATCCCTGTTGGAACAGCTACAAATTTAACTTCACAAATCCTAGAAGCCTCAACAAGGTCTGTGGTGGCTTTAAACATTCCAATACTCACATAATGTTTAACGGATTCAGGTATCATTGGTTCATCAAATATTGGGGATATACCAGAATTAATTAATTTAACAATTCTCTCATCAACATCAACACCTAAAACTCTTAAACCAGCTCTAAGCCAAGCCACAGCCAATGGGAGACCAACTCTACCTAAACCGTAAACTGCTATCTTCACATCACCTGAATTCAGTTTCTCCAAAATTTCAGAATCCATTAAACCAAATAACATTCACATCCACAAGTACTTAATAACACATAAACTTATAACCGTATTTACTCTTTTTCACTCCTTAAAGGTTAAGTCTCCTCCAAGAAAACTGTCTCTCAAATATTTCCCTAACATGCTGAATCGTATCAGCATCTTCAGGACCCTTATCCTCAACGATCCTATTAATCCTTGCAAACCTCAAAGCCATGCCACACTCATATTTAGGACTCTTCTGAATCTCATTATACAAAACCTCCACAACAATCTTCGGGACAACGTAAACCCTCCTCCCCTCCTCACTAACTGCCAATTCCTTAAGCCTCCGAGTCATCTCTTCCAACTCATCATCACTCAACCCCTTAAAAGTTTTACCCACAACATAAAACTTGCCAGTAACCTCATCTCTAGCTGCAAGATAATAGTCTGAAAGCCATCTACGTCTACGACCATAACCATACTCAGCTGCAACAATAACAAGATCTAAAGGTTCAAGTGTCTGCTTAAATTTAAACCAAAACTTCCCCCTAACCCCAGGAACATATGGCCCCCTAATATCTTTAATCATAACCCCCTCACAACCATACTCTAAAGCCTCTTTAAGGAAACTCTCAGCAACAGATAAATCATTAGTAACCTTCTGCTTGACAAGAGGTATCCCCACAGAGATTTCAGATAATATCCTCCTACGCTCAATGTACGGCTTATCTATCAGTGAAACACCATTAACATATATTGCATCAAACAAGTATAATTTCAATTTAAACATTTTTGAGGGCATTTCCAAATAACGTTTACGCTTAAATCTCATCATAAGATATTGGAAGGGGAGTGGTTTACCATCATCCCCCACAGCTATAATCTCACCATCCAATATGGCTTCTCCAACATTTAATCCACTCTTAACTATATCCACTATCTCAAGCAAACTATTTGTAGCGTCAGTTAAACGTCTACTATAAATTTTAACTTCATCACCAGACTTATGTATCTGAACCCTAACACCATCAAGCTTATACTCTAAAGCCACATCACCACCAATAACCTCAAAGGCTTCCCTCAAACTCCCAACATCTTTTGCAAGCATCGGTTTAATGGGTCTAAAAACTTTAAATTCAAGCTTGGAGAATCCATCTAAACCATAACGCTTAGCAATTTCAGCAAGAACTTCCAAATCGCCAACCATCAACATAGCTCTACTAATCGTTTCAAGGGGGATGTTGAAAGCTTCTGAAATAGCTTCCTTCATTAAACCCTCACTAAACCCAGTCCTCATTTCACCAATCAATATCCTAACAATATACTTCATTTCAATAGGCGATGCCAAACTAAATAGAGATTCGAGTAGTCTAGCCTTATGATCTCTAGCACCCTTACCACTTATCTTAGCAATCTCCTCAAAGAAAC
>JANZKA010000032.1 GCA_025060975.1 Candidatus Culexarchaeum nevadense | reverse complement strand
TTAAGTAGGAAGGTTAAGTCTCTATGCAAATCAATGTAATCCTTACTCCTATGACTAAACATCTGCCTACCCATCTCCTCCAAAACCTGAGGATAACATGCTACAGGCCCAACTGTAAACAGCTTCAACTGCAAAGGATATCACCACTAAAGATTCATTAAACTAGGAATATATAACAATTAACATTCATAATTAGAGATGATAAACGTTAAATTCACAATCAATAACAAAACTCTTTAGAGGGATCCATGTGATGATTGGAGTGGAGAAAAAGATAGTTTACTTTAAGGAACCTGGACCTCAAAATACTGATGAAACATTAAGATTAGCAAAGGAACGTGCAGATGAACTTGGAATAAAAACAATAGTTGTAGCAAGCAGTACCGGTGAAACCGGTGTAAAGGCTTCAGAGATATTTAAGGGATACAATTTAATAGTTGTTAGCCATGTGGCATGGTGGAAAGGACCTGGAGTAGAGGAATTCTCAAGCGAAAATAGGGAAAAGATATTGAAGAATGGTGGAAAAATAGTAACAGCAACACATGCATTCGGAGGAGTAGGTAGAGCTATTAGAAGGAAGTTTAACACCATGCAAATCGATGAAATAATAGCAAACGTGCTTAGACTGTTCGGGCAGGGAATGAAAGTTGCATGTGAAATAGCCTGTATGGCTGTAGATTCAGGCTACGTTAAACCAGGTGAAGAGATAATAAGCATTGCAGGTACAGGTAGAGGTGCAGATACAGCAATAGTCATAAAAGCTTTCAATACACACGACTTCTTTGAAACAAAAATAATGGAAATAATATGTAAACCACTAAAAACATAGTGAAAGGGGTTTTATCCCCCTATATTTTTAGCACACGCTTAATGTTATCACCCAATATAAGCTGCTTATATGAATCATCTAAGCCAGTAAACTCGATTACCTTCAATTCCAATTTCACATGTCCAAAAGGCATATGTGAACTGAAAACAAGCCTACTTGGATCCATAGTTTCAGGTAAACGTTTAAGGAAGAAGTCAATACCCATATGCCCACCCCTCAAAGGATAAGTCTCCAAGAAGAGGTTTCTAAGATTCTGCGCCATTGGAGACCTAGTGGATATTATTGCAGCTACAGATGACTGACCAGTAATAAACTTCACATTCTGATGCATGTAAGATAAGAAGACCACACCCTCCGGAGAATAAAACTGCGACTGAGAACTCTTAATATATAATGGGACATCAAGCTCTTCAGCTAAGGATATAACAGATTTAACAATAGGAGAAGTTATGGAGAAAGATTCATTCTGTGGATCAATATATAAGGCTTTGAACCCCCACTCCACAATAGCCTTCCTAGCCTTATCCATCTCTGAAACTCCAAACCATGGATTCAAACGGTAAACTCCAATTAACCTATCATACTTCCTGGTAGCTTCATAAACATACTTATTCCCAGAATCGTAGTATGGTCCAGGTGGAGGAGCCACCACCACAGCCATATCAACACTATTTTCATCCATAATCTTCAATAAATCTTCAGCTAAGAATTTCCCCCTCCTAAAGTATATGCTTTCACCAATGAATGTATGTGCATCTATAACCACCATCACAACCCCCTCCTCTTCCTAATATCATCCAAAATTTTCTTAATATTCAAACCAAGAATGAGTTCACGATCCCTATCAGATATATCTGCAAGCTTAATCTTCAAAGTTTCAAGTTCAATACATCCCTGAGGGAAATCAGAAGCATACAAAACCTTCTCAGGACCAGCAAGATCCACAGCCTTCTCAATAGCCTCTAAACTATAACATAAAGCTGTATCCACAAAGACATTATCAAACCATCTAGCCACTAGTATAGCATCCATATAGAAGGATTTGCCGAGATGACCTATAATAATTGGGACTTCTGGGAAATGCTCAGCTAAATACCCAACACTAGTGGGATGGGAATAATCAGCTTCACCAGTATGTAATAGTAGTAAGCCACCATACTCTTCAAGTTTCTCCATTATTGGAAACATTAAGATACGATTATCTGGGGAAACAGCTTCATTCCTTAAATGAATCTTTATACCCCAAAACCCATTTTTCAAAGCCCACTCAGCTTCCTCAACAGCCCTCCCTCTAAGATGGGGATTAACCCTTGCAACACAATAGAATCTATCAGGATATCTCCTCTGAACATCAAGTAAGAAGAGATTTGCCTCCCTATAACTCCTATCAGCAGATATTGAAGAGTATGGTGGCGTTGTCACCATGGCATCCATACCAATCGAATCCATAAGTCTAATTCTCTCCTCAGGGGTTACTGGAGGCAAATCTCTACCTGGAGGACCAAAATGTGTATGAGCATCAATATAAACCATAATTAAACACCCCTTAAAGCTTTGAATGCTTTATCTTCAGAAACCTTTGTCTTCTGAATATCGAAAGTTTTGAAAGCTTCAATGAACTTGCAAAGCCAATCCACAAGTAAATCCATGAGCCTCTTCCCCAAATCCACATTAACCTTAGAGAAATCCCTCACATCTGGAATTACACTTGGAAGAGCTTCAGTCATGGAACCTGTATCAGAAACATCAGAAGTATTCAAAGCCAACCTTACCAATCCACCCATAAATCTAGCTGAACTTAAACTTTCAAGCTTAATTTCATCATGAACCTGCTTAGTTGATGAGAGTATTGCATTCTCAAGATGAACAGATTCAGGTTTAAAAGCAAGCATTAAAGCTGTCTCAGCATACCCAGCATGAGTCTGTGCAGGTTGACCCTCAACATTCAAACCCATACCTGCAAGAACATCCCACCACTGACAAACAACACAAATCATATTAAATTTAGCTCTAGCCTCCCTACAAGCCTCAAGCAAAGCATTCAAATTACCACCATGCCCATTAATAAACAGAACTTTAGAAACACCATGCTTATGCAGAGACTCCAAAACATCCATAATAACAGACTTAAAAGTATTGAAAGACAATGTTATAGTTCCAGGGAAATCCATGTGATGCATAGCAACACCATAAGGTAAAACTGGCAGTACAGGGATCCCCTTAACCTCACCAACACGTTTAGCAAGCTCCCATGCAATAATCCAATCAGTACCTAAACCTAAGTGTAAACCATGTTGCTCAGTAGAACCTACGGGAACTATAACCATACCAGAAGAAGACAACCTCCTACCAGCCTCCACCCAACTCATATTTGAAAGTTCACAAGACAATCATATCTCACCATTAAATATTGATACGAAGTACAGTATTTAACAATACCTATACAAAACAGAATAACTTAAATTTAGATACAAACAAATTTAAACGATGACTAAACATGAAGAATATAAATCAAATTCTAAAGGAAGAGTACTCAATACAAGAGTTAATGGAGTTCGTCACTAGATTAAGCCAATACCATAGGATTCAAGGTAGCGATGGAATTGAAGAAGCTGGAGAATACATAAAGGAAACATTAAAGGAGAGAAGTGGATGGAACGTGGAATTGAAGAAGTACAGTTACAGTGTTCAGCATGGATCCTTCGATCCAGTAGTTGGCTGGAGTGTTAGGGGAGGAGAACTCAGATTAATAAAGCCAAGAGAAGAACTACTACACACATACAAGAATTCAAGGACGCACATCGCAGCCCACAGTCCAGGGGGAGTAGTTGAAGGGGAAGTGGTACATGTTGGAAATGGAGCAGCCCTTGAAAATTATGAGAAGATAGATGTAAGTGGAAAGATAGTACTCGCATATGGTTATGGAAACATAGTTTACAAGAATGCCTTAATGAAGGGAGCTACAGGAGTTCTAATATATAGGATAAGTGGAATAGAAGATTCAGTTCCATACATGGGATTATTCCTAACACCAGAAGAAGCAAAGGAAGCAAAGATACCCGCAGTAACAGTATCAAGGAATACAGCTAACAGACTAATACAACTAATTGAAAGAGGGGAAAAACCCATAGTTAGAATAAGTGTTGATGCAAACTATAGAGTTGAAGCTTCAATACCAGTAGTTACCATGAAAATTGGAAATATGGAAAGCGAAATACATTTAACAGCACATTACTGCCACCCAGCTGGAACAGTAAATGATAACGTTAGTGGATCAGCAGCATTAATGGAGCTAGCTCTAAGCTTCACAAGACTCATCGAAAGGAAGATTTTAGAGGAGCCAGATAAACATGCAATAAGATTCATATGGATACCTGAATATGCAGGTTCACTAGCATACATGTTAAATGAGAAGCCAAAAGCAGTTTTCAACATAAACCTAGATATGATAGGAGAGAAACAAGAATTAACAGGATCAACAATAAACTTCGTCAAATCACCACCAAAAATCTACCACCCATACGAAGCAATAACATACTACACATTCAAGAAGAATTTGTCACTAAGTGAAGAAATAGGGTCACCTAGAAGAGCATTATCATATAGATTCGACTTAACACCATACCAATCTGGAAGCGATCACGACGTATACATTCAACTCTGGATACCAGCAATAATGATACTACAATGGCCTGACAAATACTATCATAGCGATCAAGATACCGTAGACAAATTCGATCCACAATTAGCAAAAATAATAGCCACAGCCGCAGGAGAATCAGCATACAAAATATCGAGAAGAGAATTTGAAGAAGAAGTTAAAATGTATGCAAAAACATACTTCCATGAATACATTGCAAATGAACTACAATACACAAACATGGAAAATATTAATGAAAGATATAGATACTTGATAAACGTTATAGGTGAAAAGACACTACAAATAACCGAAGACGAATACATAAAAACATTAATGGAGAAAGCTGGAAAACAAGAATATGCTGAAGAGGGGGAGAAGTACATATACAAGGGGCCCATAGGAAACCTATCAGAAAGAGCCATATACAGAGTTATTGGATGGAAAAAGTACATTGAACTTAGAAGAATTACTGAAAAAACACCCATGATATCTAGAATCATGGGCGTGATGATACCATTATACATGAGGAAACCTATGAGCCTAAACGAACTTCAAAGAACAATACTAATGGAATTCGGAATTAAAGTTGAAAGGGAAATATTGGAGAAGACTATGGAAATATTAATTGAAGCAAAAATCTTAGAAAAAGTATAAGGGTTTAAATGGAAAAATAAAACAATCTTTATTTTTAAATCCTTGAAGCAAAAGATTCTTCAACATATACTCCAAGTATCCTACCAAAATACAGTGTATGATAATTCCCAGATGGATAAATACTCTCCTCAATAACCTTCTCCAAGCTACCAGGGGTAACATCAACCTTAAATGAAACTCTACATTCATAGTGAATTGGGCATTGAGCTATATATGGTACAGAAACTTTATAGCTGGGCATAGCTGTAAGGCTGAGTTCCTTAAACTTATCATGATCCCTACCAGAATAAGTTCCACAATACTCCAAAACTTTATCCATACCATCACCTGGAACATTAACTGTGAATTCTCCACGCTCCTCAAGCAATTTATGCGTATACCTAGATTTCCTAACAGCCACAAGGAAGAATGGCTCCCTCCACATTCTACCAATCAAACCCCAGCCAATAGTCATAACATTTGGAACTCCACTTAAACCCATAGAAACCAGTAGAAGTCCACCACTATTGAGTTTTGCAATAGTTTCATTGATAACAGAATAGGGGTCTACACTAACCCTAACCATACCAATCAAAAATTATGTGTATAAAAAGAAGTAAAAAAGATTTATGATTAACGTTTTTTACGTATAAACAAATCGTAAACTATGAATAGCACTGCAATTATTAATAGGAGATTCTGTGGATATTTCGCTAAGAATGCTGCACGCTCAATTGTGAATATTTGATTTGCATACAACGTAGCTCCAAAAGTTGATCCAAAAGCAAGCATCATACTCCAACGACCAATCCTAGTTAAACCTCCAAACCAGCCCTTATGCTCTTTAGTAAAAGTAAAGTATGCCACCGTGCCAATACATGCAATTGTGGCAATTATATGATTCGCTAGATCTAAAGCTGAAAGCTCTGAAAACTTTACAGCCAGCCCCTCTATTTGACCTATAATCATTACTGGAATCGCTCTACTCACCGCATAACCTGAACCTGCACCAGCAATAGCAGCCATAGCCCACCTACTCAGAAACATGTATCTCCTAGAATATATGGTGTAAAGCAGTAATCCAAGTATTGCAGGTATAATCAACCACCACTTCCCACTAAGTAATGGTTGAAACCACACTCTGTTCAGTGTTGAAAGGGATATGTATAGTGTGTAACCCATACCAAAACCAACCATGAGGACTTCCGCAATTCTATAGAATACATTCTCCCTATACAGTAGACTCCAAGCCATAAGAGTTAATGTACCAACAATTAGTGGAGTAATAACTTCACTCATCTCCTACCACCCAACTTCTTCTTCAAATAACCATAATTTGCAACTATAGTCAATATAACTCCAAGAGAAACTGTAAGCGATGCTGCATCCATAAAAGCAGTAGCTTCACCCTTAATCCCCAATAACTGCTCATACTCAGCTGCACCCCTACTACCCCTAATAAGCGAGTAAAGCTGACCCGTATTAATGTATGGCATTACCTGTGGTACAATATCTGCAGACAAAACACCAATAATAATGTCAATTTTACCTGAAAACTGTCTCATCCATGGATCCACCCAAGTATAACAAGCAAAGATGTACATTTTGAAATCACCAATAGTGTTAAATGCATTCATTATAGGCATATCAGCAGTTGGGTTACCATAATAATCAACGGTAAACATTTTTGGATTAGATACGAATGCAGCCATTCCAGCCTCGAAGCCGGGAATATATCCTAAGACGACGTAATCCTTACCATAAACAGCACCCTTAAGGTCTATTTCATTAAGAACTCTATGGGCTAAAGCTGGACCATTGGGGTCAAAGGCTATTATAACAATCCTAGCACGTTTAATGAATAAGTGTTGCATGATATCCTTCATGGCAATTCCAAGTTCTACCCATACCCCAGGAGCGAAATCAAAACTTATTAAAACAAGATCCCCAGGCTTCAGTGAATTTATAGCATCATAAACCTTATTAGTCAAAAAGTACTGTGGAAGTGGTAATCCTATGGGATAGAAAGCTGGCATAAAAGTCAATATCAAAACCACTAGAAATATTATTTGTCTATCATATTTTGAGAGGATCTCTAAAGCCAACCATCATCACCCCGTATAAGCTCTCTCATAACCCAGTAAAACTCGTACTGCAATGGCAATAGTTCCAAGAGCAACACCAATTATTACACCCCTACTAGCACCCATATTTGGAACATCCAATATCCAATTGGCTACAGTAGCAGTTTGTGGAAGAATTACTTCAAATATTGGTGCATAAAGCATCATTAAGAAGACTGCAGCAAAAGCGAAGACTGCAGCATCAATGTTTCTAACCCTAAAAGCTCTATATATTGCAGTATAATTGTAGAATGCTGTGAAACATATTATGGCAATTGAGAGAGGTGTGTAGATTTCATTGTAAAGGTAATCTGCAAAGCTTGGCGCAGCATAGTAGGATATGAATAGCATTAACATTGAAATAAAAAGTATTATGCTAACAAAGTATCCGCTCTTCTTCTGCATAATTATTTTACCATGATAAATACATAATGCAATTAAACCAGTTCCCAAAGCAAATGTAGACATTATTAAAACCCAATTGGTCATTTCAGTATTAACTTCCGATAGGAATGGCACAGCCAAATAATACTGCAATAATGATATTAGAAATGTTACCGCAAATATTATTAGTGGAATTTCTCTACGTCTAACCCAACTCAAAGCCCTACACCCCCACTAAATCCTAAATATTTTTGATATATCAAATCCTAAGCCTCCAAGAACGAAAGCCAATATGGAAAGTCCAATAACTATTGCTCTAATTATGTCAGATGCAATTACACTACCAAGCTGTGAAAGCTCCTTAGAGACGTATGCCCCTGCAACCAGAAGTTCTTCAGCTATTAAACCATAATCGCATAATGATACAACATATGGAACTTGATACAATCTCCCAGTACCACCAACCTGTATAGCTCCAGCTCTAGCACCAGCCTCAGCTAAAATTATAGTCTCCCAATACAATGCACCCAAAAGGAAGTTGGCAGCAGGCTTCTCACGCTCATAAAGCCCCATAACAGTAGCCATCAAAGCCGTTTGGGTTGGTATATATAAAATCTGCTCAGGCTTATAATTCTCTCTAAAAGCAGATTTAAACATATCCTCAGCAATTGGAACAATAGCTGGAACAGCGGCCAAGTAGGTTAAAGAAGCTTTATATTCAGCAGCCTTCCTAGCCACATAATTCAATAAAGACAGCCCAGCAAGGGTTTGAGGCATAACATCACCACTCAACCCACCAACACCGGTGGAATAGAATATTGGTCTACCAGTCTCCACAGCTCTACCAATAGCCTCATCAATTGCATCTAAGCCGGGTATCCGCCTAATTTTAGGTGGAACTCCACGCTTAACAGTATACTTTATAAAGAATATGTATAAGGCAATGGCTATCACTAGGAGAACAAAACTAAAATGCAATCCACTCTTAATCATGTTCAACACTCCAAAAAGGCTTCTCGTAAAAAATTTGGTTAAATCTAGAATATAAAGGTTATGTTTCATTTAACACACAATAGAAATGATAAAACTTTTAAGCATAATAAACAAACTAGTTTCAGTGTTCTAAAATGGCTGGGAAATACGATTTGGTAATAATTAATGGGAGGATAATTGATGGTAGTGGTAATCCATGGTACAAGGCAAATATAGGAATACAGAATGGGAAAATAAGTGTTATAACAAAAGCCAGTATTAGTGGAGAGTTAGAAATAGATGCAAGTGGACTCATAGTGGCACCTGGATTCATAGATCTACATTCACATTCAGATATGGGACTTAGAAACCTGATATACAATAAGGCTACTAACAGAGTTATGCAGGGAATAACCACAGAAGCTGTGGGTAACTGTGGTTCATCAGCTTATGGGTGGACTAAGAAGTATGCTGAAAAATATGAGGAAAGATTGAGGAAATTTGGATTGAATTACAAAATAGATTGGACTAGGCTAAGTGAATGGAAGAAGAAGGTTGAAGAGAGAGGTTACGCAATAAACATAGCACCCTTCATTGGATTTGGAACTATAAGGACAAGTGTATTAGGTGAAGAGGGGGGAGGTGGAGAGAGATCAGACATAAATGAAAACGAGTTAAATGAAATGAAGAAACTCCTAAGAGAAGCTATGGAAGATGGAGCCTTCGGGATGACTGTAGGTTTAGAGTACAGTGTTCAGAGAAATGCATATACAGAAGAGCTAATAGAAATGTGTAAAGTTCTAGCAGAATACCATGGGCTATTAATGGCACACATAAGATCAGAAGATGAAATGCTCATAGAAGCAGTAAAAGAATTCATAAGGATATGTAGGGAAGCAGGGGTATCCGGAAGCATTTCACATCACAAAGCTTGCCATCCAAACAGTTGGGGGAAACCATACGAAACTATAAGGCTAATAAAAGAAGCAAGAGATGCGGGGGTAGATGTAATATGCGATCAATATCCATGGCTAAAAGTAGCAGTACTAAATGTTGGAGAATTCTTCAGAATAGAGGGGGAGGAAGAAATATCAAGCAGAGAAAGAGAGAAAATACTTGAATACATGAAAGACGATGAAAAATGGAAGAAGATTAAGGAAGAAGCCATAAAGAGGAATCAAATGGAAGAAGAATACATAGAAAAGAAGAAGAGGGAACTTGCAAAGAGGGGGACACCATTCAGAATGCCATGGAATCCAACAACATACTTCGTCGTAGCATACTCAAAAACACACCCAGAATACATAGACAAAAACTTCACAGAAATAGCTAAAATGATGGGAATTGAAGATCCATGGGAAGCCATGAGGAAGCTATACATAATGGATGATGGTGAAACCACAGTTGCAGAAGGATACATGAGGGAAGAAGACGTAATAGAAATAATGAAAGCACCCTT
>JANZKA010000031.1 GCA_025060975.1 Candidatus Culexarchaeum nevadense | reverse complement strand
CAACGAATTTTCCACCATCCTTAGCAGTAGCTAAAACTATTTGAGCTTCAGGATCATTTACTGGGAAGCTTATACCAATATTGGTTTCAGCTTCAAGCCACAATTTAACCCCATCCTCACCTGTAATTAGCACTGATTCACCGCCAGCTTCAACCCTAACATAAGCATACCCATCTCTTATAGCCTTCTCCAATCCAGCTTTAGATTCAGGGTACCCTCTCATCCTCAAACAATTCCTAGTAACACGGCTAACTGGAACATCACCAACACATAAACCACTAGTACCATTTATCAATGCCAAATATGATTCAGAAGCAATCCTACTCTTACCCTTCAAAGCTGAAATTGCCTTCAAAGCTTCATAAACTGGATCTTCAATAAGCCCTCTACAATAACTGTTAACGTGAGCTATATGAAGACCATTACCTCCAGCCAAATCCAAAGCTTCCATGAAACCATTCAAATCACTACCAGTCTTAGTTGTACCAACATGGAAAGCCACATAACATCCAGCTTCATTACATTCACTTATAATTTCAGCAGTAGTTTCAGGGGTGAAGGGGTTGTGTCCACCAGTAATCTTTATTCCAAGAGAACCTTCAACCATAGCCTTAGAAATTGCATCTTTAATTTCACTAGTACTCAGAGTTTCAGTAGCCTTATGATGATAATTCCTAATATTAGTAACAGTTCCAACATTCAATCCAGCACCATAATTCCTCATATTCATAGCTATAGACTCCATGGATGCAGACATATCTATTGCAGTTATAACTCCAACTTTAGCCATCATCTTATACCCCATCCTACCAATATGCGTATGTGAATCTATAACCCCAGGGAAAACTATCCTATCAGATACATCCAAAACCTCAGCTGCATATCTAGGGTCAATATCATAATCCAATTCAACTACAACTCCACCAGAAACCCCTATGTCCATGTAATCCTCTAAACCATTCTTTGGATCAACAACAAATCCACCCTTCAAAACCAAATCATACTTAACCATAAAATGAACACCAATAAAAATGGTGATACATAAGTAAATAAAGGTAATGAATAGCATCTACCCACGCTTAACAGCTTCAACTATCTTCTGCAATAAAGCTTCAGGTGGATAAGCCCCCACAATCTCAATGAAATCATTTATAATAGTCTTTGGAACTGCTGAAACAGAATACTTTAATGCAAGATTTGGGAATAGAGATGCATCTATCATTTCACTCTTGATCTTCGGGTTTATTAACGAGAAAGAGTGAGCAACACTCACAGCCATAGGACAATATGGACATGTGAGAGTTACGAAAACCTTAACATCAACATTAACATTAACTTCACCCACAGCTCGAACAATAGATTTAGGGAGATTACTCTCCCCAGTAGATGCATGAAGTAAATCTTCAAGTAAACTTGAAAACTCATATCCAAGTGGAACTCCTAGAAATCTAGCCATACCACCAGTATGAGGTGAAACCACTATTATTGTGGGAACATAAGTTACATTGTACTCGTTGAACACACTCCTATCATCCTCATAAACATACTTCTCCAAAACTATCTTACTGGATAAGTCTAATAGATCTTGAAGAAGGAGTTCAGCCTCCCTACATCCAACACACTTATACCTCTGAGTAAACAGTAAAACCCTAACATTATCCCTCAATCCACCAAGAATCCCCTTAACTTCATCCACATACTCATCTGGAATAACTCTCAAAAAGACACCATTAAAATTATTGAACCATGAAATATTAACTTTTCCAAAAACCTAAAGAAAACAATTAATTTTGAAATTATGATAAGAATATGTGGATGGGTAAGATTGATGGAATACGTTATTGGAGTTGATGGTGGAGGAAGCAAAACAGAAGCTGCTTCAACACTAATAAATGGTAAGTTAATGAAAAGACATATTTCAGGAAGCATAAACATAAATGCAGTAGGCTATGAAGAAGCAAAAAGGAATCTAATAGAAGTTTTAGAGATGGTTAAACTGGAAGAGAAAGCAAAGATATGCGTAATAGGGGCAGCTGGACTTGAAAACGAGAAAAATAGGAAGCTAATAATGGAATTATTAAATGGGAAGTATGCTGAAAAGGTGATACTAACATCAGATGCAAAAATAGCATACAAAACCACACAAATGGGGGGTGGAGATAAAATGATACTAATATGTGGAACAGGATCCATAGCATACATGGAAGTTAATGGCAAACCATTAAGAGCTGGAGGATGGGGATACCTACTGGGAGATGAAGGAAGTGGATTCTGGATTGCTAGGAAAGCTATAAACAAGATTCTAAGAGGGTATGATGAGGGGAGGCAACCCACAAAACTAACATTAAAGATCATGGAGAAATTGAATGTTAATAAACCACAAGAAATTGTGGAGAAAGTTTACAGTGAAATGGGGATTGTAGATGTAGCGAGAGTAGCGGAAGATGTAGCTAAAGCCTTTGAAGAAGGGGATGAAGAAGCTGAAGAGATAATGATGGAAGCAGCATGGGAACTTGCAAGACTCATAAAAACACTAATAAAGAGAAGTGGAATAGAGAAATGTGAAGTATACTGTTCAGGTGGAGTATTTAAAACATCAAATAAACTCATTGAAGCAATAAGGAGATATGTGGAAGCTGAATACCCAAATGTAAAGATATGTAGGTGTAGTTATAGGGGGGTTGCTGGAGCAATATTAATGGCAATAGAAGAAGCAGGATTCACAGTAAATGAAGAAGTTATTAGAAATCTTGAGGGGTGGGCAAATGCGTGAAAAGAGGGTTTTCGAAGAACTAAAGGAGACACCAACAGAATCAAGGATACATGGAGATATCAGATTAGAAGAGCAACCCATAATAGAGATACTTAAAAGAATAAATGAAGAGGATAAAAAGGCTATAGAAGCTGTTTCAAGAGAACTGGAAAACATAGCAAAGGGAGTTGAAATCATTGTAGAAGCATTATCCAAAGGTGGAAAGCTAATATATGTTGGAGCTGGAACTAGTGGGAGACTAGCAATAATGGATACAGCTGAACTCCTACCAACATTCAATGTTGGACCTGAAATGGTTGAAGCAATAATTGCAGGTGGACCTGGAGCAGTATTTAGACCAATAGAGGGAGCCGAAGACGATTCTGAAATGGCTATAAGAGAACTAAAAGCCAAAAGACTGAATTGCAACGATGTAGTAGTGGGGATAAGTGCAAGTGGGAGAACACCATTCGTCATATCAGCATTGAAATACGCTAAAGAAATTGGAGCGAAAACCATAGCCATAACAAGCAATAGGAGGGGGGAGATAGCTAAACATGCAGACATACTAATAGCCCCTGAAACAGGCCCAGAAATAGTTACTGGA
This sequence comes from Candidatus Culexarchaeum nevadense, assembly GCA_025060975.1. Lineage (GTDB taxonomy): Archaea > Thermoproteota > Methanomethylicia > Culexarchaeales > Culexarchaeaceae > Culexarchaeum > Culexarchaeum nevadense. Next base: position 6,961 of record JANZKA010000031.1, on the reverse strand, counting down.
TCCACTAGAATGAAAGCTGCAACTGCACAAAAAGTGATATTAACTATGATGAGCACAGCAACCATGATGAAACTTGGAAGAGTGAAGAGTGGTTTAATGATAAACCTTACACCAGCTAGTGAAAAGCTTAGGGAAAGAGCTAAAAGGATAATAATGGAGGAAGCAAGCGTATCATATGAAGAGGCAGAGGAGAAGCTCATAGAAGCTGGAGGAAACGTTACATTGGCAATAATAATGGCTAAGACAGGCTTAAATGTTGAAAAAGCTAAAGAGCTACTTAAAGAAGCTGGAGGGATACCATCAAAAGCAATAGAAATTGCAGAGGTGAAGAAGATTGGGGAGAGTTAAAATTGGATTAGAAGTTTATGCAGAAGAAGAATTCAGAGATTTGAGAGGTGGATGCATAGCCATAGTAGCAAACCAATCAAGCATGACACCACAATTCACACATGTAATAGATGAAGCAAGAGTTAAAGGGAAATGCAAAGTGAAGAGGGTTCTCACACCAGAACATGGATTCAAAATAGTAGACTCCATAGAGGAAAGGGATGATGATTACGATGTGGAATTGAAAAACATATATAGTGAGAATTTAAAGCCAAATAAAAGCGATCTGGAAGATGTAGATGCACTAATATTTGATCTACAAGATGTAGGTGTAAGATGGTACACATACATATCCACACTATACCATTGCATAGAAGCATGCGGAGAATACTCAAAACCAATAATAGTACTAGATAGACCAAACCCATTAACAGGAGAGATAGTTGAAGGAGCCATACTAAAACCACAATACAGATCACCCATTGGAATAGCAGAAATACCAGTAAGATATGGTTTAACAATAGGTGAATTAGCCACATACTTAAATGAAAAGTACCATTTAAAAGCTGAAGTTAAAGTTGTAGCTATGGAAGGGTGGAGTAGAAGCTTATGGTTCGATCAAACTGGACTACCATGGATGTACACATCACCAAACATGCCAACACATGAAACAACACAAGTATATGTTGGAACATGCCTAATAGAAGGGACAAATATATCTGAGGGGAGAGGTACTGCAAAACCATTCCACATCATCGGAGCCCCATGGATTAAAGGGAAGAAACTTGCCGAAGAACTAAACAGAGTTGGATTAACTGGAGTTGGATTCAGACCAGTAGCATTCAAACCCTGCAAAGGAAAGTATGCTGGTAAAATATGTAGTGGAGTAGAACTACACATAACTGACAGAGATTCATTCAGACCATTCTTAACAGGGATACAAGTGATAAGCACCGTTAAAAGGCTATATCCAGATAGATTTAAGTGGAGAAAGGTTAAGGGAGTATACTGGATAGACATGCTGACTGGGGATGATAGAGTTAGAAGAGGGATAGATGATGGTGGAGATCCATGGAGTATAGTGGACGAATTAGAGGGGGAACTCCTCAAATACGTGTATGAAAAGGAGAATTACCACATATACTAGCCAGAAAAATGCTGCTTAAACTTAACTGGAACCTTTCCACGAGCTTTCTCAAAACCACATAAAACATCCACAAGAGCTGAAAGTGAAAGCGGATTTAAACCATAAGTTAAGAATATTGGTTTAGAATCTTCAATAAGCTCAACATCATATGGCAACCCAGCAACAACAATTACAGAAACCATATCCCTAACAATCCTATACAAATCCATCTGAAACTTGTTGAATATAGCATTATACGTGAAAAAGATTACACCATCAACACTACGAGAAGACTCTACGATATCTTCAATTGGGGAGCTTTCATCATAAAAGTATAATACTATATTCTCCACATAACTTCCAAATTCACCCACAATCATACCAACAACATCATAATCAAATCTAGATAAGAAGCGTTCAAGAGATTTTGGAATCAAGATAACTATTGAATTCAAATCTTTAATAGGTTTAAAAGCTTCACCATTAATCAAGGTTATAGTATTAATGGATATATCCCTAGAAGCAGCCCTATTCCTCCTAAAAAGTGTTGGTGAAAACTTCGCTGGTGGATGAAGAGTTAATGCAGACTTTATCCTACCCCTAACAGCTTCAATTTTAATATAAGAATCATATAGAATACTTGAATCAACCCTACCACTCTTAACACACTTAATTATTGCATCTTTCAACTCTAAAACAGCATCGAAATCGTCACATCTCAAGAATATATTCAACCCAGCATTTAAACCATGAAATACAATTTCCCCAACATCAAATCTACCACTAATAGCCTTCATTTCAAGAGCATCTGAAATTATGAGACCATTAAACCCGAGAACCCCTCTCAAAATATCCCTCAAAATCTTCTTAGATAGAGTTGCAGGTAAACCAGTTTCATCAATCTTTGGGAAAGATACATGGGAAGTCATTATTAAAGCCACATCAGCATCCACAGCAGCTTTGAATGGTTTAAGCTCTCTAGCCATAAGTAAATTTATATCGACATCAACTATGGGTAAATCTAAATGTGAATCTACATATGTATCGCCATGACCTGGGAAATGTTTAGCTGTAGCCATAACCCCAATAGACTGCAAAGTAGAAACATACTTTGAAACCATAACTGAAACAGATTCAGGATCATCACCAAAAGATCTTAAACCTATAACTGGATTCATAGGATTAGTATTCAAATCTGCAACTGGAGCGAAATTCACATTAAACCCCAAAACCTTAAGCTCTTCACCAGCAATCCTAGCTACACACTCCACAAGGGACGGGTCGCCCGAAGCTCCAAGAGCCATAGCACTTGGCAGTGGAGTAAATCTCTCAGATCTGAAAACAACGCCCCCCTCATGATCCAAGGCTATTAGGAGATTTGGCAAACCAATCCTTGAAGCGTAATCTTGAATTTCACTTATAAGCCTCCTAACATGAGTTAACCCCCTAATATTCCTCTGAAACAAGACTAAGCCACATGGCTTAACCCTCTTCAAAACATCCATAAACTCAGAATCCAATTCATACCCCTTAAATCCCATCATGATCATTTGTCCAGCTAAGAAATCCAAATCCAAAATCCATACACCAAAACTAATTCAGTACGGGAAAACTTAAAAAGTTATGAGTCATAGAATTGTAGATTGATGATCAAATATGCCCACAAAACATCTATACCAATACGACAGCTACCAGAAGACATTCAAAGCCAAAATCACAGCTATAAATGGAGTTGAAATCGTACTGGATCAAACAATATTCCACCCAGAAACTGGAGGAGTAGCCCACGATACTGGAATCCTAAAAATTGGAGGATTAGAATACAAGGTTTTAAATGTAAAGCTAGACTATGCCACAGGAGATATAATACATGTACTAGATACACAGCCAAAAGCTGAACTGGGATGGGAAGTTGAGGGAGAGATAGATTGGCCTAGGAGGTATAGGCTTATGAGACTACATACAGCAGCACACATACTTGCAGCAATAATGTATAAAGATTACCATGCACTAATAACTGGAGGACAAGTAGATGTGGAAGATGCAAAAATGGATTTCAACATACCAACAATGGATAGAAGCATATTTGAAGACGCCATAAACAAAGCCAATGAAGCAGTTGAAAGAAATCTACCAGTAAAAATATACTTCCTAAAGAGGGAAGAAGCACTCAAAATACCTGGAATAGTAAAATTAGCTGAGAAAATGCCACCAGAAGTAGAGGAACTTAGAATAGTGGAAATAGAAGGGCTTGATATACAAGCAGATGGAGGACCACATGTAAAAAGCACTGGAGAAGTGGGGAAGATAAAGCTAATAAAAGTGCAGAATAAGGGTAAGGATAAAAGGAGAGCATACTTCACAGTAGAGTGAAGGAGAATTATGTTTAAAGTAAAGATTGGAGGAGAAAGATTAAACCCACATCAAATAGCAATACTACTGAAACTTAGAAGTGGAGGGGAGAAAGCATCAAACCTACTAAAGGAAATGTATAAATTTGGATTTGAATCAAAAAGCTCCTTCTACACATCACTAACAGAATTAAAGGAGAGGGGGTATATAGAAGTAGATGAAGATGGATGGGTTAAACTAACAGAAAAGGGGGTTGAAACCCTAAGCAAAATACCAAACCTAATAGAACCAAAAATAAAATCCATAATGAAATACATATCATTCATAATGGAAAGCTCAAAGCCTAGGGGGGAAGAAAGATACGTAAGCATAGCCGAAGAAATTGAAGATGTAAATGAACTTGAGGAGTACAAGAAATTCTTAGAAGAAGAACTTAGAAAAGTTAAAGATAAACTTAAGGGGTGGAGGAGAGTCGAAGTAGAATAAGTACAAAAACAAACTTTAAATATATTGAAGTACAAAAATAGACTTGTGAGTACAAATGTGTAATCATGAAGATAGAGAAAGAGAGATAAGAATGATCATAGGTGGAATAGGCATACCAATAATAAAAATGAAAACATACAAGTATGAAACTGAGAGAAGCAACGTAAAAGATGAAGGAGACAAATACATAGTCACACTGGAAATGCCTGGAGTGAGGAAGGAGGATATAAAACTATACGTAAATGAAAGAACCATAGAAGCAACAGCAAAACCATCCATAAAACTACCAGGAGGAGAAAGGGAATACAAGTATAAAATAAAATTGGAAGACCCAGTGGAAGTTGAAGGTGTAAAAGCAAAATACTTCGAAGGACTACTCATAATAGAACTACCAAAGAAGAAGACTGGAAGAGAAGTAAAGGTAGAGTAGAACTAACACCTTCACATCTCTACACATCATCTAAATCGTTATTAACATGTATAGATAGATGAAACTTACGAGCTGAATTGAATGTAATGGATAAACTATGCCAATTAAGATTCAAAGATGAGAAGATAGCCTTAGGATTAATGTCTGGAACATCCATAGATGGAGTATCCATAGCCATAGTGAAACTCAAGGGGAATTGGCTAAATACCAAATTCAAAATAATCTATAACGTAACATACGAGTACAACTCAGAATTGAGGAAAGAGATACTTAGAACAGTAAACCCTAAGACTGGGAACGTCAAGAGAATATGCCAATTAAACAATATTCTAGGTAGAGTTTACGCTGAGAAAGCTTTGAAAGCCATAAACGAAGCTGGCTTAGATAAGAGGGATATAGATTTCATTGCAAGCCACGGTCAAACAGTATACCACAATCCAAAAATTGATTGTATAGCTGGATACAAATCTAGATCCACACTACAGATCGGGGAACCTGCAGTAATAGCCCATGAAACTGGGATAATAACCATAGCAGACTTCAGACAAGGGGATGTAGCTGCAGGTGGACATGGAGCACCGATAAGCGCATATGCAGACTACATAATATTCAGAAGCATGGAAATTGATAGGGCAATACAGAATATTGGTGGAATAGCAAACGTTACATGGATACCTAAAGGTGGAGGATTAGATGACATAATAGCCTTCGATACTGGACCAGGAAACATGATCATAGATACATTGATTGAAGAGATGACCAATGGAAAAGCCAAAATGGATTTAGATGGAGAAATAGCATCCAGGGGGGAGGTAAACATGAAGTTACTAGATTACATGATGAAACATCCATATCTATCCCAAAAGCCACCAAAAACCACTGGTAGAGAAGATTTCGGATGGAACTTCACCAGGAAGATTTTGAAGAAAGCTTTAAAGATGGGTTTAAAATGGGAGGATATAATAGCTACAGCAACATTCTATACTGCTAAAACCATAAGTGAAGCATACCATAAATATCTACCTAGAAAACCCAATGAAATAATTCTAGGTGGAGGTGGAAGTAGAAATAAGACACTTGTAAACATGATTAGAAAGCTAAATCCAGAAGTCAAGGTAAATCTACATGAAGACTACGGGATACCAGCACAAGCAAAAGAACCTCTAATAATGACTATACTAGCAAATGAAACTTTAAGTGGAAATCCAAGCAACGTTCCAAAAGCTACTGGAGCTACATGTAGAGTAATACTTGGGAAGATAATACCACCATAACCAAAGACTTATCTAAAATCTGGGGATAGTTAATCAAAAGAGGGTGTTAAAGGATTGACTGGAATATACGAGGTTCTGGAGAGACTTGGGAGGATTAAGAGAACTGGATGGATTATGGCAAAGATACCAAGCGATATAGCTGAAAGCATAGCTGAACACACAATAAAAACAGTATTTACAGCTATGGAGATATGTAGAGAAATGGGATTAAAGGATAAAGAAGAGAGAATTATCAAAATGGCTTTAATACATGATCTAGCAGAAACATTAACTTCAGATATACCTAAACCAGTAAAAGAGAAGCTTGACAAAAGAAACATAGATAAAGTGAGCATAGAATACTTCAAAACCATAATAAAAGATGATGAACTGGTAAAAATATATGAGGAATACATTAAAGGTGAAAGTATTGAAGCTAAAATAGTAGATTTAGCTGACACCATAGCCACATACATACAATCAGTAAACTATAGAACTCAATACGGAATAAAAACTGAGCATCTTGAAACCATAATAGAACATACTGGTAGAAGCGCCATTGAGAAATCTGAAAAACTTGGGTTAAATGTAGATTCAATAGTGAAAAAGCTTATAGGTATATGAAATTCATTTACTAGAGATCAAACAATGATTAGAAAACACTCCTTCACAGTAGGAGCAAGCTTTGGATCAACATCTGGAGTCATAACTACACTAGGCCTAATAGTTGGATTACACTCAGGAACACACTCAAAAATAGCAGTTCTAGGCGGAATACTGACAATAGCCATTGCAGACGCCTTCTCAGATGCCCTAGGAATACATATGTCAGAGGAAAGTGAAAAGGTGCATAGCCAAAAGGAGATATGGATATCCACAATAACAACATTCATATTCAAATTCCTAATAGCATCAAGCTTCATCATACCCACAATAATAATAGAAGAACTAATGACATCCATAATAGTCAACATAATTTGGGGAATG
>JANZKA010000030.1 GCA_025060975.1 Candidatus Culexarchaeum nevadense | reverse complement strand
CTTACCAACTAGGTTTAATGCTACATATGAACGGTCTGCTGCACTTGCAAGTGTGTATTGAAGTGCAGTCTCAATATGTGGCCCACCCAATGCTAATGCTACTGGGAAGTAAAGAACTTCTCCAACACCAACCTGCAATTCAATGACTCCATTGTTAATGAACTCAAATAGAATGTCATCTAAAGTCGTGTCAGCTGCAGTTGTACTTGACTTAAGACCCTGTGGAATGGTAATTAGAATGCGCCTTATAGTGAAGTCACGATCAAATTGAAGGTCTTTGGGCATGTTTGTTTGAAGCTCCTTGTCAACAGCTTTTGTCCTTGACTCTGTGAAGTATTGCTTAGTAGTTTCATTGCTCCAGTCACGTTTGTCATAGTAAACGTATAAAGGCATCTATGAATCACCTCTTTCAGCTTACTCTCCACTTACCCTTCTTCTCAATTAGCATTTTGACTACTTCTTCAACCCTCTTTAGACGTTCGCTTAAAGTCTTACCTGGCATAGCTGCAGCTTTCTTCTTAGCCTCCTCAAGCACAGGACCAAACTTATCTGCAAAACCCTCATACTTGAACGTCTTAGCCCTTACTGAAGTATTGTAATTATCTCTACCTGCACCTTCAGCTCCACGTAACCACACATCCTTTGGAATGCGCCTCATTATCTCAGGCCATAATGCTTCAATCTCCTTCAATTTCGCAATTCTAACCTCATTCTGTGCTGCAGCTAACTCCATAGGATTAACTGGAACTCTCTTAATCTCTTCGAGCCACACATCCCCCTTATCCATTACATTCGTTCTATATTTCCTTTTCATTTTATCTGCTAACGCCAAATGGTATCACCCGATTAATCAATATTCGAAAGTATGATATAAATTTATAGCTAGACTTACGTTAATAGGTTATTGATGAAAATTCTGAAGTATTTAGATCCATACGGATATGAAGTTGTGAATATTGGCTACAGCTTAGATGAAGTGCTGCATAACAGAAGGGTTGTAATATTTAGACATTGCAAACCAGATGAAAAAACCATTCTAATAGCATGGATTGAAAGCTACAGAATAGATGGAACATACTACTTTGGATTTGAATTGCCACGCATACTACCTGAACAAGCACGATCCAAACTACCACAACTTGATTATGACTTCATAAAACTAACAAGATTCAAGGTTGATTGCGTATTGGAGACGTATTATGACTGGAGAATAATAGAAGTGAAAGACTACCTAATGACAACAGCACTAAGCCAACCAATCATATACAAGGAACTATTCATAAAATATCTAAAGCCAACTAAACCAGTCATTCCAATCCTAGTCTATGGAGAAGGAGCATACGAAATTGAAGAAATAGCAAAAGGAATGGGCATAATAACTTACAACATGAATATTCCAACTAAAAGAAAGCATATAGTATAATAGACCCCCTCCCCAAAACAAAAAAACAAAACAAAAACAAAACATTAAAACTTCAAGCCCAACACACGCCCATTCCATGCCATTCACACGCATACGCCACTCACATCGCCCACACATCACGCAATGAACTGCATCCACGCTTGTATTATTATGAAAGCTTCAAATCCACGCCACGAACACTCATGCATGACATCATGAACACCACCGCTTTTTGACATATAGAACCTAGATCCAAATGTCAAAAACACTCAAACAATACCAAAAAACAAACATGAAATTTCGAAAAAATGTTTTTGTTTTGTTTTGTGTTAGTGTTCTTCTGCGAATAGCCAGTCTAATACCTTCTTCATTGCCCATATGAACAGTAGTATGAATGTGATTGGAAACAGTAGTAGCCCTACAAGTATTTTTGCAAATATATTGAACCACTTCATTTCTTCTTCACCTCATATTCTGTGTAGTAACGCTTCTTCTAGTGTTAGTAGAATTGTTCTTCCAGTTAGAACTGATTCATATTCTAATAGTCCCAATTTGTAGCCTATTAAGACGAATACGCATTCTTTTCCTGCTTCTGGATCGAAAAAAAGTATTTTTATTGGTGGAGCTATAGCCATTTGAATCACCTGTTCAATTCAGTATGAATTTGTTTTTTGCTAGTTTTGTTAGCATGTCGTAGCTTAGCTCCTGCCATTTGTAGCCCATGTGGAATGCAAAGAACATTTTTATTCCATCAACTCTCGCTAGACATTCTGGGCATACTCGAACCAGCTCGGTATCAAATGGATCCATTGTTTCACCACAAATCCTGCATTTCACTAATGGCTTTATTGGTGTAACTGTTACACTTTCAGTTGCTTCATGCTTCTTTCTGCAGTCTTCACATAGCCATTTATCGCCTACCTTCATTACATCTTTACCTTCTTCTCCACATTCATCGCATAGTCCTTTGTAGTAGTGTCTGATTAGTTCAAGCCTCTCTTCTCTGGTTACTGTTTCAGGTAGTGATAGTATAGTGGTAATAGCATCCATCTTCTTCTCCTCATCTGGAATGCTCTGTATTTCAAGTGCTACTGGCAGCTCTATTGCTTTAACTAGAACTGCCTCCTTCAACTGCTCTGGCATATGTCGGACCCTACTCCATTGCTTGATATAATCATATGAGAAACCAGTTAAATCTGCAATTTCCTTCAAACTATATCCCATTTCAGTTAGTTTGTCAATAGCCCTAACAATTTCTTTGGGGTCAAGTGAACCTCTTGCCCTGTTTTCTATCAAGTTTATCAGTAGTGCATCTGCTTCAGGTAGATCCTCATATACACGTGCATCTATCTCTTCAATGCCCTGTTGCTTAGCATACCTAACTCTCGATTCACCAGCTATTAACTCGTATTTATCCCCTTTACGCCTAACGATAATTGGTTGTAGTACTCCATATTTTTGAATGCTACTTCTTAATGACATATCGCTTTCTTCATCTTGCCAGGATCTTACTCTTTCTTCTGGAATCACTATATCTTTAATTGGAATACGTTTAATTTCACTCTTCACTTTCATTCACCCCAATTTGTTCTCCACTAGCCATTAGTAGCATTTGCACCAGAATTAATGAATATTGCTCTTCAACTATAGTTGTATTGTTCTGTTTTCTATAGTTCTGAATGGCTTGATATAGCTCCTTTGCTAAATTCCAGCTTACATCAATCCTAATTGCTACAGGTGGAATGTTGGAAAAAAGTTTGTTGAATTGTTCAATTACCTTCAAAGTGATCACCTCATATCCTGAGTAGTTTTGCAGCTTTCAAGTGGTATTGAATGGGTGCATTCAGTCTAGTTAAGCTGTTTGTCAAGTCCATGTACAGTTGCCATAAAGTGTAACCGTTACACCACTTGATGTTCTTAGTGTATTTCTCTGGAAGCTTTAAATCATTCAGAATGCTTGTAAACGTCTCTTTATCAATGGTTTCTTTTTCCATTCGATCTTTCTCCGTCTTAATGTAGCTTAGGTCAAATAACCACTCTTTGAACTTCTTTATGAATTGCTGCAGTTCAGTTTTAATGAGTCCTAGATGCTTCTTTGCGAACTTAATATTGCTGAACACCAGTTCATTTCCACACTCAGTAACGTATGGTGCAGCACATATACGTAGCTTAAAACGTTTAGTAACACTATCAAACACCAATATGCCCGGCTTTATATGGTAATCAAACCATTTAACCATTGTCTTCCATGTGAATCTTGCAATTACATCACCACTACCATAGTATATTCTCCAGAACTGTAATTCATTAGCGAATGGCATTATGAGATTCATTAACACTTCACGTGGTTGAGTCAATACGAATTTATCGCTGACTAAACCAACAATATTATCATATGAATCAACAACGAACCTCACTTTATCACTATTCCTATAAACCTCTGGAACTTCCTCAAGCCTAAATAGTGGGATCCTCTTTATATCTCTGTACAATGCATCTGCAACTGCTAAGTTAAGTATCTGGTTTACGTTGCTGTATGCTATTTGCTTCATTCCTTTTCACCCCCTTCACTAATTTCACATCCTGAAGCGTCAAACAAGCACATCCAGCTACAGAATGCATATACGTTCTTCACTTCACTTCCCTTGAACTCAACTAGCAATAGCTGTGGAAACTGAATATTCTCACGGCAATATGCACATTGATAAAGCTGTTTATCAACTGAATAGCTGATTATTACATCAGGCAATTCATCAAGCCAATCCTTCCTGATCTCTCTTACAGTATCCTGTAATTCTATATAGTCATCACCATCACTAACAATCATTGATTTCGGAATCCATGCTGACTTCAAATTGAACGTCTTATTCAATGGCTTAACGAAAATGGAATATCTTAGCATTACTGCCTTCTGCGTTTCTCTGATCTTGTTTAGTGTAACTGTTACACTATCGGTAACTATTGAACGCTTCAGTTTAATGGTCATTCCTTCTCACCTTCCAATTGGTCTAAGTAGTCTTCTAACAGAATCTCTCTTCCATCACTTGTTTCAACTACGATTGTTAGCTTCCACGTATCCTCTAAATTCCTCAACCACTTCCTCAGTCCTTCAATACCCATTATCTCAATCATTCTTCTGGCAGTATGCTCCTTCCATCTCTTAGCAAAAATAGCTTTAGACACTTCACATCACCTCATCTTCAATGCTTCTTTCAATTGTTCATAAAGCTTTCTTGCACAGTTAATGCATAAGTGAATGTATTCATCTTCATCACAATATGCACCTGGATGTCTTATTTTTACTGTGATAACAATGTCTTTTCCACAGTTACGACACCAATCCAGAATGTATTCATTCTTCTTAATAATAACAAACTCTGGATATATGTTTGGAAAACTCATCTTCATATCACCTCATTTTAAGTGCTTCATTCAATTCATCCCTAAGCTTTTCTGCACATTTTATGCATAGCCTCATGATTGTCTTTGAACAGCAGTTCGGGCATACAATCTTAACGTAAGCAAGATAATCAGTTGACCTGCCACAAACATAGCACCACTTCAGAATTGGCTCATTTCTCTCAATAGTAACGAAAATCCAATCAAGCTTACTGAAACTCATACTTTCACCTCTCTCCATGGGGAAATCGTCGGAGCTGTAAACCCGATCTCATCCTCATGCCCCCATACAACATATGGTATAGGGGATATATAAACCCTACTACCATGCTACTACTACATATAATATATAATATATATAATGTATAGTATACGCTACTTCTAAACTGATATAAGTATACTTATATCAGTTTTATCAATAGCTATTTGATTTGTAGTGTTCTTTTCTCTTTTTGTTCTTCCTGTATTTTTTGGACTAGTTGTTTTTTCTTTTTAAGTTGGATATAGGCTTCTTCAAGGAGTTCTTCTGGTTCTGACATAAGCGTACACTCCTTTAGTCGCTTTATTTGTTGTTCTATGCGTTTTAGTTTTCTCTCTAAGAGTGGTATTTTGTATGTGTTGTAGTAATGAAGCTGCTTGGTGTAACTGTCACACTGCTCCTTAAGCTTCCTAGTTTTTTCCTCTAGTAGTCTTGCATATTTTGTTTCGATTGCTTGTAATTCCAATTGGAATGCCTGCATTGTTTTATCATATTCAGTTTTCAGTTTTTCTATTGCTTTTGCTATTTCCAGATCCCTTTTCTCCAATAATGCCTTCTTTTTTACTTCAAATTCCTGGACTAATTCGTATTCACGGACCTGAAGCTTGTACATCTCTTCATACGTCTTTGCAGCTTCTTTCAATAGCTCTATCTTTTCCAATTCAACCTTTAACAAGCCTTCCAACTTTTCTAATTCAATTCGATACTTTTCTTCAATTGGTTTAGCTACTTCCTGTATTTGTTTTTCCAATGCTTCTAGTCTTGGTTTGTATGTTGCTTCAAGCTTTGCTATTGCATATTCCTTTTCCTTGTTTATCGTTTCTTCTGCAGTTTTGATTTGTGCTTCTAAGCTTGATATGCGATCTTCAAGTTCTGGAACTGTAACTGTTAATACTTTTCCTAAGTCTTCACTAACATCTGCATACTGCACTTCTAACTGTTCAATACGATCAACTATTTCTATTAGTGCATTATGAAGCATCACTTCAATTGAATCATCATTGTAACCATGGGCCATTAGAACGCTCATATATTCCTCTGCATTTATGATTCCATTTCTGAATGCCTGCTCTGCTTCACTTACGCTTAATATTTTGCTTCTGTACAGTTGATTGTAGTATTGTTCTAACGGTTCAACTACCGTAGATCGGAATAGTGGTGAAAATACAAGCCAGCTAAGCCAGTTTAAGCCTAGCACAAAGTTTAAGCTATAAGCCCATCTTGAAAAGCCTCTCAATCCAATCTTAGTTCCAAAGATTGTTAGGTTACCTAATGAATCCAATGCTGCTCCAATGAGATTCGTTAAGTTGTTTAGTGTAACTGTTACACTGAGATATTTTGAAGCTGCATCAAGTGCCTTCTCATAGTTTGCTGGTGGCTCATACGTAACGTTCTCAAACATGCTCTGTATAACATTAATGAATGGCCTCTTCCATTGCTCAGCTGTTTCAGTAGTATAGGTTTGTATTAGCTCTTGGAATAGTCCAGCTGTGAATGCATTCATTGGAATGACAAAGCCCTTAACGATATTAAAGAATGCTCCGCCAATATTAGCAAAAACTGCAGTTGTGAAGTTTGCTACTGCATCAACTGTGAATATTTCACTTATCAGCTTTCTAATATTGGGTATTCCTAAAGCAGTTCTGAATGCCTCAATTGAAGCATGAATGTTTGCTATTCCAGTTTGAAGTGCATTTGCAAGTAAGGTTAATGGATCACTTATTCCTGCTATTTCACTTCTTATTTCAGCTATTGAATCAGCTAGGTCTTTACGTAAAATGTCTAGGTCATATTGGAATCGCTGTTCTGGTGTTAATTCTCTTCTTTTTTCTTCTATTTCAGTTTCTTTTAATTGTCTCTCCAATTCTGCTAATGCAGCTTCATTACTTTTGATTAACTCTTGCAATTGTCTATACTCTTCCAACAACTTGTCTCTTTCACTAATTGCAACTGCTTTCTGGTCTAGCCACCATTGAATCGCTTCACTATCCGTTCTTTCATCTAACGCTTCAATGTTATAGTCGATTGAACGAATATACGTATTCAGCTCCATTATACGTCTAGTTACCTCTTCAAGTCTTGCCTTCTGCTCTTCAATAGTCTTCTTCAAATGTTCTATGCTTCTTTTCAGTTCTTCCATGTCCTACACCAGCAAATGTCCTATACTTTTGACTAGTAGTTGCAAATAGTGATTAACTAGCTTCCAATTCTGCTTCTTTATGTTTTCAACTAGATAGTTCAGAATGGCATCTACTGTAAGCTCTCTTTGTGTAATTATATCATAAACGGACCTGGGCTTACTCAAATTCTATTCACCAAAATAGATGTAGATAAACGTCCATATAAGATAAGCGTAGAAACATATTGGATAAACTACGTTTGAAATAATGAATAGTGCATCTGCATCAACCATTCCAATACCATAAAGCCCTTCAACCCATGCATAGGTGAACTGACTTATACAATAACTTTTCAGAACCTGTTTCTCTACGAAGTCTGTTTCCCAATCTAAGCAAAAGAATAGAATGGCAAATACAAGTGTAACTGTTACACCGCCACTTATGCCTATTAGCCATCCATCCAATAGTGAATGAAGCAGTTCATTAAGAAAGAACATTCCACCTGCTAGTGTAAACCTGACATATCCACTTCTATAGCCTAAACAGAATGCTGCAAACCAATGACCCCACTCATGCAAACTAATACATGCTGGTAGAAAAACAAGATTCAAAAAAACGTAAAAAAATAATGGTTTAAGTTTTTGTGAGAACTGCAATTAGAACACCCATGATAGCTGATAGCATTAATAGAACTACCTTCATTTCACCTTCAAGCCTACCCAATCTCTTCTCAATGATAAGCATCCACTTCTTCAGCTCTGGGTCATTGTTATTGTTGCATTCTTCTTCCATACAACCACCCTGCTGCAAATCCAACTAGAAACATTATCCCATCATTATACTTGGTGAAAATGAAGTATAGTGTTGCACTTACAAGTATAAATGCACTCGTAATATTTGCTAAACTTGTTTTCTTCCACCAGCTCACTTTAATCACTTCATGTTTGAATCATTACGTTTAGTTTGAAGTTCGTTGAGTTTATGCCTACACCATTATCTGCACCTATATCTGCCCAACTTGTTCCACGTATGTTTAACAGTAAGAAGTCATCTGCATCTAAACTCAGCTTTGCATAGTATTTCTTGAGGAATGCAAAGCCATCATACCATGCACCAGCACCAGAACCATAGTAATCACCACTTGTAAGCTGCACTTCACCAGTTAAATCAGTAAACGTAACAAAGTCTTTGGTCTTAACGAACTTCACATAGTATCTCATGTGATACGTTGTTGTGGCAGTTGAAAGATAGTAATGCATCGAACCGTTAAACACTAGTGAAACAAACATTTTCCTAGCAACTGGAGTATATAGCAATAGTATTCTCCTAGTAAACCTAGTTGTCTCAGAAGTCTGACTTCCAACTGGAGGTTGAAGCTTAACTTCAGGATCACTATCAAGCGTTGGCCAGTCGTCTTCAAGTGGATAAATGTATTTAGTTGGCAATGCTGGTAGGGTTAGAATGCCCATTGCAGTAGGCATACTTGTAACATCAACTGAAATCTTGCCATATGGATATACTGACATGTCTTATTCACCTCACTTCAATTAGTTTGAAGTATAAGTTTAAATACTCTCTTATCTTTTCAAGCACTTCACTATCAGTTAATCCTCTTTCTACGCATAGTTCATGTCTAATATTGTCTGTGTAGAATACTATTACTTCATGGTCTATGCTTTGTGGGTGTGGTTTACGTTCAAACTTAATAGTGAATGCTGTTTCAACCATAGCTTATCACCCTTATACCTTGTATTGTGCTGAAACACTAAATGTAAACGCTGGATTAGTGCCACTTATCTCCCATCTAACTCTCAGCACTCTGAATATCCAATGTGTAATCGTAAGCCAGTATGTTCCAACTGTATTTATTCCTTCAACCGACCATATTGTTTTATACTTACCACTATACTCATCTTTACCCTCCAAATACACATTCAGAATTGGATTTGTACCGCTTACTGCAGTAACATCAAGGCATACTTCCATGTATAGGAATCTCCCATAGTAATAGTCTATTGAAGTGCCTGAAGTTGTTCGTGTACCACTAGTGAGCAATGTAATATATCCACTATCACGCTCATATAAACGAACATTCAAATTTATTGCCTGCTCTTGAATTGATATTTTCAAGTTTCCAGCAGTAGTCAAGGTTGCTGGTAGCTGCTCTTTTAATGCTGGGTTTATTGTTGCACCTGCAGCATCCAATATCTGAACTGCACCAAGCCTTCCAACTGTAGTTACAACTTCAGGTTTCCTTGCAAGGAATAGAATGCACTTCTTACCGCTTTGAGCTGGATTGGTAACGTAAATATAGTGAATCTTCTCATCTTTCCTCTCAATAGTTCCTATCAGTCTTAAATCCAATTTTGGATTGTCTGGCTCATCAAGTGATATGTAGCATTCACCATCTAAATACAACCTTCCAATGCAATATGCGTCTGTTTGAATCTCAAATTCTTCCCTTGCTACATCAAGTGGTATTTCCAATAGACTATAGTAGTCTCCGTAGACTATTTTGATGCTCAACTTATTTTCACCACTAGAATTGATTGATATTCATAATTATAAAGGCTTTGCAAATAAAAAAATAAGGGGGATGGAATGCCTGCTTTGCCTATGCAGTTACAACTTCAAGTGCAATGTAAACAGTATTTGAAGCTCCACTAATGTCTTTAAGTGCAAATATTATGTCCTGTCCAACTGTAATTGGAATGGGCTCTTTTAGTGGATAATAATTGCCATAAACCTTCAGTTGATCAACTTCCATTGCTCCTTCAAAGATATCTCTATAGCCTCCAATCTCAATATTGCTTATTTCACATCTCCCGCTTGAATTAACGAATATTCCAGTTATAGTTCCACTTATTTTTGCGCGTAGTTTCAGCTCTCCACTTGTGTTCGCGCTTAGCGTAACGCTTCCACCCATCAGGAACACAGGCAATTTTCGATCACCTCACGACTGGTGTAACAGTTACACTAGCTACGCTCTCTCGCCAATCAAATAGACCTTAACATCACTAACTGTAACTGGGTTCTTGGTTTTAATAATGAATTTCAAATCAGTATTAGCAGGAACTGGAATATCCACTTGCAGACCTTCCTTACCAACTAGGTTTAATGCTACATATGAACGGTCTGCTGCACTTGCAAGTGTGTATTGAAGTGCAGTCTCAATATGTGGCCCACCCAATGCTAATGCTACTGGGAAGTAAAGAACTTCTC
>JANZKA010000029.1 GCA_025060975.1 Candidatus Culexarchaeum nevadense | reverse complement strand
GAAGACTTAAACTCCACAAGACCAAGCTCAGCAAACTCCCAAACCAAATCAGAAACCTCAACAAAACGCCCCTCATTCCCCTCTATAAACCTTATAGCATACTCCTTTTCCTTCGTCATCATTGACATTTTAGATCCTCATGTTATAGGTTGTTTTTACTCTTTTTATCGCTTTCGTTTAGCAACTCTTTTTAATTGTGTTGTGTATCTTATTTTGTGGTTTGTTTGAAGGTTAGGAGTTTAACTTTCCTCATTCCATCAAAATTTCTGAGAGATTTCTCTGTAATTTTCGGATTTATTCAGGATATTGTTCATGAAGCTTCTAAAAGTTTTGGTTTAGATGTTTGGACTATGAGGTTGGCTGTTGATCCACAGAATTTTAGGGATTTACCTAGATTAGTGGAGTTTTTGAATGATGTTTCTGAGCCATTCAATTATTATGCTATTCCATTAATGTGCAATTCATCTATCAATGTGGATCATATTGTAGATTTGCTTGGGGATTTTGATAAACTATTCATATCATTGTATGGGGGTTTAGATCAGCTTAGAGTGTTTAGGGATCTATTGATAGCTATTAGAGGGAAGCTTCCATTGGAGGCTTTCGTGAAAGTTTCATTTTCAGTTGGTGGAAATATTGTTACGCCATATTTCCCATCTGCTTCTGCTGGAAGTACCCCAATGCTTTCAGCTTCATTACTATATGTTAAATCGTTAATTGATGGTTTGAATAGTGGTTTTCCAATGTTGAATACTATTTTGGATTGTGTTAAGCGTGTTAAGGGGCTTCTAACGTATTTGGCTGAACACTTTAAGTTTCCATTGGTGGGTTTGGATTTATCTATATCTCCATGGATGGAGGAGAGTGTTGTTGATCTTTTGGAGGTCTTCGGTAATGTTAAGTTTGGAGATATTGGAACTTTAAAATCCATTTACGATGTTAATGAAGTTTTGAAACATGCTGCTTCAATGGAACCTTCCTCTATTGGGTTTAATGAAATCATGCTTCCATATGCTGAAGATTCAAAACTTATGCTTCTAGGTTCTGAGGGGAAGCTTTCAGCTTACGATCTACTACGATACTCTTCCATATGCGTTGCGGGGTTTGATATGGCTGTTCTTCCAAGAATGGATGATGGTCTTCTCACTAGATTCCTACTTGATGTTTACTCTACTTTGAGTGTTAAAGGTAGACCTAATGGAATTAGGGTTATTTTAAGTGATGGTGATTATGGTGATACTGCTGATTTAGGATTTATTGGTAAAGCTCCTGTTATGAAGCTAATTTAATATGCATGGATTTTCACTTTACTTTCAATTGTTACATGTATTTCTTTTAGAGTCTTCTCGTATTGTTCGGAGTTGTATATGCATCCTGGGTCTGGTGCTAGTATGTCTTTGAAGTATGCATATGCTCTAGCTCTACATCCACCACAAATATATCTAAAGCTACATTTACCACAATTCTCCTTTAAAATGTCTCTGTTTTGGAATGCTGATAGTATTGATGTATTATTCCATATTTCTTTAAAATTCATTTCTCTAATGTTTCCAAGGATTATATCTGGTATGAAGACGCATGGGGTTACATTTCCATTTGGTTGCAGTGCGCAGTATACTCTTCCAGCACCACATCCACCAATGAATTCAGCTAGATAGTTTAGTCCAGTTACTGCTGGACCTGCATAGAAGTGTACTGGGCTTATGCATGCTCCATGTGACCTTTGAATTACAACTCTAGCATATTGTGGAGCTGTGGAGAGGACCTCTATACCATAATCTCTCATTGCTTCATATAGTGTTGTTAAGAATTCCTCTCTCTCCCATGGGTCTAAATCTTCCCTAGCTATATCTTCACCTCTACCTACTGGTATGAAATTGAAGAATATCACTCTTTTAACACCTAAATCCTTTGCTAAACTAATTATTTCTCCACATTCTCTATAATTCCTCTTTAAAGCTGTTACAGCTATTCCAGTGAATATTTCATTTTTCACACAGTTCTTTATTCCTTCTAAAGCCCTTTTCCATGCTCCATTAACTCCTCTGAATTCATCATGTCTAACCGGGTTTGCTGAATCTAAGCTTACTTCAACATAATTTATTCCGATTTCCTTCATCTTCTTTGCAACTTCATATGTTATTGTAGTTCCATTGGTTGCCACTGCAGTGTAGAATCCTCTATTTACAGCTTCTTTTGCTACTTGGAAGAAGTGTGGATGTATGAGTGGCTCACCTCCTGAGAAGGCTATTGCTGATACCCCTGCTTCTTCTAATTGCTTTAATGCATCAATCTTTCCCTCAAGTGTTAACTCCCCTTCCATTGTTGATGATGCATTTTGATAGCAGTGTTTACATTTCAGGTTGCATAGGTTTGTGAAGTTCCAGACTACTAGGAATGGTGAATCCAGTTTTTGTGGTACAGTCACCCCATATTTCCCTAAACTTCTCAAAATAACTTCTAGCCCTCTTCTCAAAGCTTTATTCTTGAATAGCTTTTTAGCTTCCTCCTCATCTACCTTCATGATTTTTGCTCCTAAGCTTATAATTTCGGAGATTATTGATGAGGCTATTTTCAGCGTTAGATTTTCAGCTTCCTCCTCCCCTGAATATATTGTTAATGCATGGTTTAGTAGTGATCTACCATTATATTCATGTGTTGACAGAAATCTTATTATTGGCCTAATTATTGGGCTCCCGAAAATTGTTCTTATAAGTATTATGTTTTCCTTTGACATTTCTCAATCGTATGATTGGCTGTTCTCGGATAAAAATTTACTTATTTCTGTGTTTCCATAATTTTCACATAAAAATTTAGTTCAAAAAACTAACTTTATTTATCTTACCCTATTTACCTTCCATTTTTCATTTATCTTCTAGTTCTTTTCCCCTCAAATCTTCTAGGGCCTGGTCTCCCTCTACTAAATCTACCTTCTCCTCTCCTCCTTTCCTGCTCGTATTGTACAAGTGAGAGATTGTTTTCTGTGTTTACTTCCATTTCTGGTGCATCTTCTACAGCTTCAAAGCTTCCATATCTTCCAACGTTTAATCTCATGCTCCCTCTAAATAGGCTTACAAATCCATTTCTTATCTTTATTACCATCCCTTCATCTACTCTATCTATGGCGTCATCCCATAGTGTTAAGTATATTACTCCAGTTTCATCTCCAACTAGTATGTCTGCAACTCTATGTGCTCCGCCACTAACCACTCTTGGTTCTCCTTTTGATGCTACTTTCACTATTAGGTTTACACTTTTAGTGTTTGGCTTCAGTTGCTCTATTTTCGACAGGCCCTCTTCCATGTAGCTCATATTTTGAGTTCACCTCAATTTAACCCCTATACGCTTTTATTTAAGGGTTTTGGTTTGGAAAGCTATTTCTATTTTTAATGTTACATATTTGTTTTTGGTGGTGTTCTTGATTGATATTTTTAAGGCTAGGTGCGATGAGATCATAAGGAAACTTGAGGGTGAAGATATTGATGGTCTCCTACTATTTCCAGGTGCAAACCTATATTATTTTACTGGCGTAAATATTGGTTTGTCTGAGAGACTTACAGCTGCTTACATATGTGTAGATGGGGATTCATTTATGCTAGTTCCAAAACTTGAAGAGGAACTTAGAGGGCAGCGTACATGGATAAGTAGGATTGAAGTTTGGAATGAGGATGAAGATGCCATTGAAATATTGTCTAAGCTTATCATTGAGTGTAAACCTAGATTTGGCGTTATAGGTTTATGTGAAGATGCTCCTTGGGGGTGGGTTAATAAACTTCAATCAAAGCTTAATGGAATACATTTCCTTGATGTTTCCAACATTGTTTATGGTATGAGGATGCTAAAGAGTGAATGGGAGTTGAATAATATTAAGAGGGCATGTGAGATATCTGATAAGGCTGTTGAAACAGTTTTTCAAAGTCTTTCTGAAGGTGTAACTGAACTTGAATTAAGCCATATATGTGCATCTAAGATGAGAGAACTTGGAGCTACACCACAATTCTCCACAGTTTTATTTGGAGCTAAGTCAGCTCTTCCCCACGGATATTCTGGGGTTTCGAAGTTGAGGAGGGGGGATGTTGTTTTAATAGATGCTGGTTGCTCTGTTAATGGATACTTCTCGGATATAACTAGAACTGTGGTTTTCGGTTCACCAAGCGATTTGCAAAGTAGGGTTTGGGAGATAGTCTATAAAGCCAATAGGTATGCTATTAGCAAAATTAAACCTGGAGTTACATGTGGTGAAGCTGACTTTTTTGCTAGGAGTATTATTGAGAGTGAGGGTTTTGGGAAGTATTTTACGCATAGGCTTGGTCATGGTATTGGATTGCAAGTTCATGAGCCACCCTACCTCGTTAAGGGGAGTGGATTGGAATTGAAGCCTGGTATGGTTTTCACAGTGGAGCCTGGAATATATTTGAGGGGGGAGTTTGGAGTTAGAATAGAGGATACTGTGATGTGCACTGAAGATGGATGTGTATCTTTAACTGGATTTAAGCGTTCCATAACACCTTAAGATACCAAACCTTTAAAAACAATTTATTTCAAAATATTTTCATGCTTAACACAGTTTTCAATTACATTGATGAGAATTTTGAGAGGTTCATCTCAGATTTGAAGGATATTTGCAGAATTCCATCTATTGCAGCTCAGAATATTGGTATAATGGAGGCTGCTGATAAGCTTAAGGTTATGTTTGAAAATGCTGGTTTGAATGTTAGGGTCTTGAAAGTGGATAAGGGTAATCCACTATTATATGCGGAGTATAAGCCTAGATCTTACAAGAAGACGTTGCTATTCTACAATCATTATGATGTTCAGCCGCCAGACCCTTTAGATTTATGGGTGACGCCGCCATTTGAGCCAAGTATAAGGGATGGGAAGATATTTGCTAGGGGTGTTGCAGATAATAAGGGGAATATAATTGCAAGATTGAAGGCTGTGGAGTCGATGTTGAATGTGCTTGGTGATCTACCCATAGCAGTTAAATTTGTTATTGAGGGGGAGGAGGAGATTGGAAGCCCATCACTTCCAAGTTATGTTAAGAGTTATGGTAGCATGTTTTCAGCAGATGCTGGTATATGGGAGTTCGGTTATAGGGATGTGAGTGGTCGTCCAGTTATCACATTAGGTGTTAGGGGGATTGCATATTTTGAATTCAGGGTTAAAGGTCCAAGGGTGGATGTTCATAGTGGTGAAGCTGCCATTATACCTAACCCTGCTTGGAGGCTCATATACTTCTTGAATAGTTTGCGTAGTGATGATGGTAGGATATTGATAGATGGATTTTATGATGATCTAAAACCAGTTGAGAAGGAGGATGAAGATCTTTTAAAGAGTATACCTTTCAATGATGAAGAGATTCTAAAGAGGCTTGATATAAGGGGGTTTGTGGGTGGTGTCAGAGGGTTTGAAGCTTTGAAGGCTATGCTATTTAATCCAACATGTAACATTGATGGGTTGTACTCTGGGTATATTGGTCAAGGGGCGAAGACTATAATACCAAGTTATGCTATGGCTAAAGTGGATTTTAGACTTCCACCAGGATTAACTTGTCAAAGTCTTTTGGAGAAGCTTAGGAGGCATATGGATAAGTATGGATTTAATGATATTGAAGTTTCCTTATTATCTGGGTATGAAGCTGCAAAAACTGATTTGAAAGCTGGTATAGTTGAAGTGTCTATATCTTCAGCGAGGGAGATTTATGGTTTAGAACCCATTGTCTATCCAATATCTTCTGGTAGTGGTCCAATGTATCTCTTCGTAAATGAGTTGAAGATACCAATGGTTTCTGTGGGTGTGGGGTATCATGAATCCAATAATCACTCACCAAATGAGAACATAAGACTAGAAGACTTTAAACTTGGCATTAAGCATATAGTTAAGATAATTGATATGATGGGGAGAATGTGATTTAGCGTTTATGGGTTGAATTTACATGAATATCGATGTTCACAGCCACTTTTATCCATCACAATATATTGAGGAATTGAAGAGGGGTGGAGGCTACGCATACATTGAGTTCAATGAGTATGGAAGTATGATCATAAAATATGAGGGGGATTACAATGTGGTGGTTAAGCCGCATATTGATGTTTTGGAGAGGATTAAGGTTATGGATAAGTATGGTATAGACATGCAGATACTAACTTTGACTACTCCTGGTGTTGAACGTGAACCTGTGGATAGGGGGGTTAAATTGGCTAAAATAGTTAATGATTCATTTTCAGAGATTGTTGAGAGGTATCCGGATAGATTTAGAGCTCTTGCAATTCTACCATTACAATCCCCTGATATTGCTGTGGAGGAGTTTAGGAGAGCTATCTTGGATTTGGGGTTGAATGGTGCCATAATATTTTCAAACATTAATGGTAAACCTCTTGATTCAAAGGATTTTTGGCCTTTGTATAGTGAAGCTGAAAAATTGGGTTTCCCATTATTTATACATCCCACATCTCCAGTAAATCTTAAGTTCATGGAGGATTATAGGATTGTGCCAATGTTCGGTTTTCCAGTAGACACCAGCTTAGCCGTTTTAAGGTTAATTTTAAGTGGAGTTATTGAGAAGTTTCCTTCGTTAAAGATTGTTGTTGCACATCTTGGAGGGGTTTTACCATATATTATTGGTAGAATTGATACTTGTGTTCAAGCGTATCCTGAAGCTAAGAAGGTTATTGGTAAGCCAGCATCAGCATACCTTAAGAACATGTATTTTGATTCCATATGCTACAACAACGATATATTGAGGTTTTCATGTGATTTTCTCGGTGCTGATAAAATAATGCTTGGAACAGATTTCCCTCATCAAATAACTGATATTGAAAATGCAGTTTGGAGAGTTAAACAGTTGGGAATAGGTGAGTTGGAGGAGAGAATGATTCTCGGAGATAATGCCATTAAAGTTTTCAAAATAAATTGAAATTTAGTTTTTGCAACACTATTATTTCTTCTATGTTTTTTCCAAAGTTTTTGCCATTATGAATTGACCTACTTTATGGAAGCCTCTACCCCAATTGTGTAGTGGTATTGGGTTGTCCCTAATGTTCCACCCAGTTTTCTGATTGAAGTATTTTGGGTTTGCCTCTGCATTAACAACTTGCCCTATAAATAGGGTGACATCATTTGATTCCACTTTATCCCATAACTCACATTCGAGGACTGCTATGGCATCTTCAACTATTGGGACTGTTAGTTCATCACCTTCCACAGCCCTTAATATCTTGGTTTTATCCATTTCCCTACCACTCACAGTTCCAACTGTGTATAACTCGTTTACCCTATCTATTGGTAGCACATTTACTGAGAACTGTCTATATTCACGTATCAATTCATTGGTTAAACTCCCCTTACCTATAGCTACACAGACTAATGGGGGTTCTTCACCCATGGGTGTAACCCAGCTGGCAGCCATGAAATTCACCTTTTCACCAATCTTCCCAGAACCTATAACGTATGCTGGTCTTGGATGTAGTATCAAATAGAATTTATCTAGATCAACCTTCTCCATATCCATACAGTTCACAATAAATTTCTATAAAACTTAACCTTATATCATTTTGTGGATTTAAGTGAAATTCACTATAAACTGATTTCCCATCTTCCTTCCAATGAATATTTTAAACCCATTTTGGTATCTAGTCCCGGTAGGGTTGATTTCCTGAATACACATCAAGATTATAAGGGTTTACCAGTAGTTCCAGTGGCTATTGGTCTTAGATGTTATGTGGCTGGTGTTAGGGGTTGTAATGGGATTGTCAATTTTACTTCACTCAATATTCCTGATGGTTTTGATTCCTTTAGTATTGAGGATTTAAGTCTTGTTGGTGGTGGATGGTTTGGAGATTATGTTAGAGCTATTTTTAAGTTGATGATCAATTTTGGTTTCAGAATTGGTGGTATGAATATTGTTTTGTGGAGTGAGATACCTATGGGTTCTGGTCTTGCAAGTAGTGCTGCTCTTGAAGTTTCAGTGATTAAGCTTATATCTGAAGTTTATGGGTTGAATCTCGATAGATCCACTATTGCTGAGTTAGCTTATTTGGCTGAACATGATGTTATGGGTATACCTTGTGGTAGATTGGATCAGTATGCATGTTCTTATGGTGGAGTAATTCTCTTATATCCTAGGCCTCCATGTATCATTGAACCTCTACCTCATGAAGATTTGATCTTCGTGATTGTGGATTCAGGGGTTCATAGGAGGATTTTCAATGTTCATCCAATTAGACAAGCTGAACTTAATGAGGCTTTGAGGATACTATTATTTGAAATTGACATTGATGAGAGTTTAAAATCTAAGCTTTCCACATCCTATGATAAAGTTTCATGGAATTTGCTTTCTGAGGAGGATCTTAAACCATACTTAAACTCTATTCCCATTAAGCTTGCTAATAGACTTATATTCACAATTAGGATGAATACATCTACAATGTATGCTGTGAATTTAATTAAAGGATTAATTAAACCGAGACTTGAAGATCTTAATAAGCTTATGAATTTAGATTTAGAGTATCGAGTGGATTTTGAGGATAAATTGAGCTTACTTGGTTTGATAATAAATTATCAACATGAACTTTTGAGGGATTATTATGATGTTAGTCTACCAATACTTGAAGATATCAGGAGGGTTATGCTTGATAATGGTGCTTTGGGAGCTAAGATTTCTGGAGCTGGACTTGGTGGAGCTATTATTGGTTTAGTTAGGGATGAAAATTCAGCGAAAATGGTTTGTAAAGCATGTATTGACCATGGATTTCCAATGGCCTTTTATTCACGTCCATCTGAAGGGGTTAAAGTGGAATGCTGTTATTAGGTTAATGTGAACCTTTATATAGGTTAGTCAGTTACATAATTTTATCATGGATGTTTTTGAAGCAATATTGAAGAGGAGGAGTATTAGGAGATATTTGGATAAACCTGTGGAGCCTGAGAAGGTTTTAAAGTGTTTGGAGGCTGCTAGGTGGGCTCCATCAGCTCATAATTCACAGCCATGGCATTTCATAATTGTTAGGGATAAATCTGTTCGTGAAAAGCTTGCAAGCATACATCCTTATGGTAAACATATGGCTTTCAGCCCAGTGGTTATAATTGTCTTAGCAGACCCAGAGAAATCTCCACTATTCTGGCAGAATGATGTTGGGGCAGCAATTCAAAACATCTTATTGACAGCATTCTCTGAGGGTTTGGGTTCATGTTGGATTGGAGTTCAATTCACACCATTTGAAGAGGAATTTAAGAGGATTCTAAACATTCCAGATAAGTTTAGAGTTGTATGTGCAATTACCCTTGGATATCCAGCACATGAACGTACATCTACGAGAGTTCCATTGGAGGATATTGTGAGCATTGAGTCTTATGGGGTTAAGTTGGATGTGGAATCTTTTAAATCTGGTAAACAATAATTTTAATGGTGATCTAAATGAATTTGAGAACTAATGTTGATAGGCTTGTTAAAGTTTCCGTGATAGGTGAAGTGGCAAGTCCAGTACTTAGGTATCCACCATACAATATTTCAGCTTTCGGCCAATTGATAGTGTGTCCAGGTGTTGGTGGGATAAGGTATAATGTTCGTGTTGGAGATTCAGCTGTTAATTGGGTTGCAGATCACGTGGAGCCTGGTGTTAGCATAAAGAATTTATCCAGTTATCCTGGTAACCCTGAAGGGCCTAACAATGCATTGAATGTACTATCATGTATTGGTAATGAAGCTAGGGTTATTAGTGGAGAAGCTAAGGGGGCAATTGGATATGTTACTGGTAAGCATGGTGGAATAGAGCATGTTATGGTGGATTTCCCACCGGAAGTTTTAGAGAAGCTAGTTATAGGAGATAAAGTTCAAATAAAAGCTTTCGGTCAAGGATTAAAACTATTAGATTTCCCAGAAGTCACCGTGATGAATATAGATCCATCACTATTAATGAAGATGGATATATCTGTCGAAGGAGAATGCCTTGTAGTTGGAGTTACACATGTAATTCCAGCTGGAGTAATGGGTTCAGGTTTAGGTAGCAATCAAACTTATAGTGGAGATTACGACATAACATTATTTGATGATGAAACAGTGAAGAAACATAACCTATCCACACTGAGACTTGGAGATATAGTTGCCATAATGGATGCAGATAGCACTTATGGTAGAATCTATAGGAGAGGAGCTGTAACCATAGGTGTAGTTGTACATACAAACTCATACATTGCAGGTCACGGTCCAGGGGTAACAACCATACTAACCTCAAGCACAGGCAAAATTAAACCAGTAATAAACAGTAAAGCCAACATAGCATACTACCTAAACCTAAGACCAGAACTAAACTGGTGAAACACTCCAGCATCAGTTATTCACTAAACCAAAACTTTTCTTTTAAACCTTAACTGCCTTAGCTGGCGATATATATATTTGAATTTCAACTAAATT
>JANZKA010000028.1 GCA_025060975.1 Candidatus Culexarchaeum nevadense | reverse complement strand
AGAAAGATTTATATAAAAGTGTCCAAAAATTTGTATTAGAGGTTAATTGAATATGTGTAAAACACATGTTAATAGGAAGGGTATAAGCCCCGTAATAGCCACGGTAATCATAGTAGCTGTGACAATAACAGTGGCTGTCGCCATATCATTTTGGATGGGTGGAATTGCAGGTTTATACACTAGATTCGAAAAGCTCGAAATAGTATATGCCACAGTTTCGTATGATAATACTGGCAAGTACTGGACTGTAACATTAAAAGTTAAGAATACCGGATCTGCAGACACAAAAATAGATGACATACTACTAAACGGAGTAACAATACAAGATGTTAAAAATTCCACTCATTATGCGAATTGGACTTACAATTCAAGTTCTGTGCCCTCGCCCTCGGTTACTCCAGGAAGTGACCAATGTGAATCCGTTTCTATTTCTTTGAATAGTGGTAGTGAGGTTTATATTGTTGTGGCTATTCCTGAAGGTGCTAAGATGGGTTCTAGTACTGCTATTTCTGGTTTGAGTCTTGAGTTGAAGTTGCATACTTCTGGTGGTAAGGAGTATCCGAAGATATTAACGTTACCATAGATGTTTAGGGGTTTACCCATAATACATCACTCTCCTTTTTTTGTGGGAGGGGCGATTGCTTTGAATCTTAGTGGGCTTAAGTTTGGTGGTGTTTTTTCGGGGTTTAAGCGTAGGCTCTCCAGTATTTCCCCTGTTAGGGATGTTATTGTTTACCCTTTACCTGAGGATTCTCATGTTTTGAGGGATTATTGGGTTTGTGAGCCTTATGCTAGGGTTGTTGTGGCTGAGGATGTTTCTGGTGAAGTTAAGTATTATGTTTTGGAGGAGCCTTTAACCTTTCTTGAGAGGGGGATTCTTGATAGGGTTGTCTCGTTTATTGTTAGGGAGAGGGATCCCCCTAAGGGTGATGTTGATAAAGTGAAGTTTGTTGTTTCTGAGGCTGAAGCTTTGATGTCTAAGTATAGGAGGCTTCGCCCCCCTTCAGAGGATTCTAAGCGTAAGATTCTTTACTATGTTGCTAGGGAGCTTGCAGGGTTTGGTGTTATTCATCCTTTGATGTTGGATCCCAATATTGAGGATATATCTTGTAATGGTGTTGGTGTCCCTATTTATGTTTATCATAGGGATTTTGAGAGTTTGCCCACTAATATTGTGTTCTTAGATGAGGATGCTCTTGATAATTTCATAATTAGACTTTCCCATCTTGCTGGTAAACATGTTTCTAGTGCTAATCCAGTTGTTGATGCTACGCTTCCTGGTAAGCATAGACTTGCAGCGACTTTTATGCGTGAGGTATCTAATTTCGGTAGCTCTTTCTGTATTAGGAAGTTTAGGGAGAATCCATTTTCGATTGTGGAATTGATTTCCATGGGTACTGTTAATGAGTGGATTGCAGCTTATCTCTGGCTTATTGTTGAGAATAAGATGAGTGTTATGGTTCTTGGGGGTACTGGTGCTGGTAAAACTACTATGCTTAATGCTATCCTTAGTCTTGTTAGGCCTGAGCTTAAGCTGGTTACTGTGGAGGAGACTGCTGAGATAAATATTCCACATGAGAATTGGGTTTCCTTTGTTAGTAGGGAGGAGCTTGAGTTTTCCGGTGTTAAGGCTAGATCTATACGTTTATTCGATTTAGTTAAGACTTCTCTTAGGTATAGGCCTGATTATCTTATTGTGGGTGAGATTAGGGGTGAGGAGGCTTATGTATTATTCCAGGCTTTGGCTACTGGTCATGGTGGGATGTCCACTATGCATGCTGATAGTTTGGATTATGCTGTTAAGAGGCTTACTTCTCCGCCAATGAATATCTCTAAAGTTTATCTTCCACTTATGAATGTTTGGCTTCACATTGAACGTATGACTGATGTTAAGATTGGTGGTCATAAGAGTGTGAGGAGGGTTAGATCTATTTGGGAGTTGAATTCTGATGGTGAGGAGGTTTTGGTGGCTGAGTGGGTTCCTGAAGGCTTTTTCAATGTTAATTTTGAAGATAGCTTCATTCTAGGCAGGATAAGTCGTAAAACAGGCTTTTCAATGGATGAATTGATCTCTGAGATTGATGTTAGAGCAAAGTATTTGAGGAATCTTCTAAGTAGGGGTGTTCTTTCACATAGGAGTGTTGCAGAGGCTGTTCGCAATTACTATAAGTCTTATGTTGGTGGTGTACATCTTTTGAAGGTTAAACCTCATGGTGGAGGGTGAAGTTTAAGTGGATCTTAAGAGTTTTTGTTATGATCATTTTGGGTTTATTGGTGATAGGATTGCATCCATATTTCCTTGGCTTGATAAATGGACTGAGATTTCAGGTTTCAAGATTCATCCATCAGTTTATGTTTCAATAATATTTTTTGCATCAATACTATCATTCTTTGCATCAATTCCATTTATCTTATTGATTTTTGTTGTGGTTTCAGGTATTGATCTTCCACAATACATTATGCGTTTGCTTTATCCATTATCTTTCTTTCCATTACCTTTAATAGTATTCTTCACTTTTCTACCATTAATTGTTTTCATATTCGGATTAATTCTCCCCATTATAACTTCTAAGAATAAGGTTTATGATTTTGAGCTTGAATTACCTTATGTCTCAGCATATTTGACCGTTATTGTTTCTAGTGGCTTGCCTTTGTATAACGGTCTTAAGAGGCTTATTGGATCTAAGATTTTCAGGAGGACTGGTATGTATGTTAATAGAATTGAAATTTCATCTATGGTTGGTAGTGATACTCCAATATTTATTGTTGAGGATTTTGCTGGTAAACTTAATGTTAAGGGGTTTAAGGAGCTTATTTCAGGTTACGTTTCTACTTTGAGGAGTGGTGGTGATGTTGCCAACTATGTTTATCGTAGAACTGAAATTCTTTTTCAAGAAATGCTTTCTAGGGTTAAGGCTGTTGCTGAGAAACTTGGAATTCTAATGGAGGCTCTTATTACAGTTGTATGTCTTGGGGGTATAGGTCTCTACCTCTTCTTCATAGCTTCAATATCCATGAGTGATGTTATGGGGATGCCTGCCATTAGTGGTGAAATGTTCTTCATCTTCTCTTTCATTTTGCTTCCCCTCATAAATGTGATATTCATATACTTTGCAGATTCCAGTCAGATAAGTTATCCTGAGAAGATTTTGAAGAGGTATATTCCCTTCATAGTTTTCCTCCCAATACTTTTGCTATCCCTCTCCCTACTAATTCTCCCCTACGTTTTTGATATGCCTATAATTGAACCCCTACTTCCAATAGTGAAGTTTATTGAATGGTTCGCTGAATCTAAGGCTGGTAATATTGGTTTTACTCCATCAATAATGTTGTGTTTATCTTTAATTTTAGTCAGTATTCCAGGAGCAATATATGATCTCTATCTTTCTAGGGTTGAGGCTTCCTATAAATCTGGACTATCATGCTTCCTTAGAGATCTTGTTGAAACTAGGAAGAGTGGTTTACCTCCTGAGAAATGTTTGATTATGTTATCCTATAGGAGGTATGGAAGGTTTAATAGGATTTTAGATAAGGTTAGGAGGGGGATTGTTTGGGGGCTCCCCTTACGTAGGGTTTTTGATGAGATTTGCACCAGTTTAGATGATTGGCTTGTATCTGTTAATTTATTCCTCTTAGTTGATACCATAGAGATTGGTGGGGGTTCTGTGGAAACCCTTGAGTCTATGGCTAAGTTTTCTGAAACTTCACTTTTAATTGAGAGTGAGAAGCGTTCTTTATTGAAGCCATTAATGCTTGTTCCATATTTTGGCGCCATATTATTGATATTTGTTGGTTTTACCTTTCTATCATTTTTGAATGGTATGATGGCTATCGCTGGAACTTCTCTACCCATGGTTTCAATGATTAAAATTCTCATGACACCAATACCTTTGCAAACTTATACTCTTGGTTTAGCTGCTGGGAAGATGGGTAGTGGTAGGGTTTCTGGAGGGTTTATACATGCTATACTCTTAACTTTAGTGGATTTGCTTGTCATCATATTTTCTTCCTCCATTAATTTAAGTGGTATTTTGATGGGGGGTTGAGGTTTGGTTTATTTCAAGAATTATGCTTCTGAGGGGACTTCTGAGGTTATTGGGAATTTGATTATTGCTTCAACAATAATTTTAATCACCATAATATCCACCGGTATAGCTATGAATTTTATGGAGATTCAAGCTGCTCAAGCTGAATTTGAGAGTATTAAGGATTCTATGCTTATATTAGCTGATATAATTGAGGAAGTTGGTAGTAGAGTTTATTCTTCTGGTTATGTGAAGTTTAATTGTAGGTATGGGAGGATTGATTTCCTCAAAAATAGTACTCGTATTGAGGTTTTCTTAGATGCTTCTAAGATTATTGATGTTTATACTTCAAGTTTGAAGTATACTTGTGGTGTGAGGTTTTCTGTGTCTGAGGAGTATGTTAGAGGTGGAGGTTCCGGCATAGTCATGAATGAATTCTCTCATCTCGTAACTGTTAAATTGGCTTCCACAGATGGTTTCCCATCAATAATACTCCGTGGTTGTTGTGTTAGGATTGTGGATAAGGGTGAATTGTATCTTAAGAGTAGGGGGTTTAATGTCACTGTTTATGAGCTTGTGTTGGTTAGAATTAGGGTTGGATTAACGGTGGGTTCTGATAGTATTAATGTTAAGGCTTATGGTAAGGGGATAACGTTAAACACATTATTCATTGAAAACACATCCAGTATTGAATTATTCATTGATGGTTTGAAGGTGGATTGTAAAAGCATAATGGCTCCAGCAATATTGAATGTCGTCATTGTGGAGGTGGAAATATCAACAGTCTAATTGCGGGGTGATGTTATGTCGTCTGTTACTATGCATGTAATCTCCTTCTCTTCACTGCTAATATTGATATTTATATCCATTGGCTTTGCTCAGAATATGCAGTTAATTAGTCTTAGAGATGCTGCAAAGGTACTTGCATATGAAATATCGCATAGAGTTGCAATGGACTTATCAAATCTTATTAGTATAGCTTCAAGTACAGGTTCTGAGCATATGATGATGGTTAAGGGGTTAGATATTCCATCAAATATTCTCGGTAAAAGTTACACTATTAGTTTAACGGCTTATGGTGAATTCTATTATGTTGAAGTTAGAATTATCGATTGGAGTTGGCTCAATTCTTCTTCAATGATTCCAATACAAACATCCTCTTGTAAAGTGGTTTTCGAGCTTGGTAGTGGAACTTTGAATTTTAATAGTATTAAGATTCACTATTCCTCAAAGATTCTATCTGGTGTCAAGAATTTTGTTGTATGGATTGTTAAGGATGGTGAGGTTATTAAGGCTGGTTTAGGGGTGATGGGGGATTGAATGAGTGGATGGAATACGTATTTTCCGCTTTAATAATTGTTTTACTTGTATCATTAACACTAACGTACTTCATTCCAGTATCATTAAATAGAGTCACATACCTATCTGAAGGTCAACTGCAGATTGAAGCTGAGAAGATAATGAATCAATTGTTACTGAATCCGGGAGACCCTCCAGATTGGGGTGTCTCAGTTACTTCAATAGATTCTTTGAAGAGTTTTGGTTTTGCACTTAAAGGTGCTGATGCATATAGTTTGGATATAAATAAGTTGGTGAGGGTTTTTGAACCAAATTTAAGTGAATTTACCAATCTTACAAGTATAAGTTTGAATGACATATTGAATGTTTTGGGTTTATATGGGGTTTACGGTTTATCCATTAAGCTTACGCCAGTATTAAATGTTTCAATTCAAAAATCTTCAGATTTCATCTATGAAGTTTACGTTAAAACCTATGATGATATGCCAGTGATTAACGCTAGGATTAAGGCTATACATGTAAATGTATATGTTAGTGGGAATACTGAGATAACCTATTTAGAGGATGTTGTGGAAAACGTTTACACCGATTACGATGGGAAGGCAATTTTGAATTTCACACAAGTGGATTCAAATGGTGCTATTGGAGGGTTTCTGGTGGTATATGTTGATTTCTATGGTCTATCCACAGTATACAGTTTTTTTGAAGGTGAAACCAGTTTTGGAGTGATAATTGGAAACACACTTTATGTTGGTCATTTGGATGAAGATTTTAATCCTCAGAATATAACTACCAAGAAGGTTAAGCCAAATAATCCTGGGGGTGGAGCTATACATCTATGTCCAGCAGCTTTAGCGGTTACGCCAAAAGCTTTAGAACCTACAGTACTCTTTGACGGTAAACTTCTACCCATAACTCCGCAGGGTGGAGCTAGACCATACTATAAGTTTGAGCTTGACGGTTTAGATAATGATACAGTAGCATTATTCTTTGTGGTTAAGAATAGAGGTTCATATAATATTTGCGTGGCTAGAAGATCCTATAATGGAATCGAAATTGGATTGATTGATTATTCCAGAAGGGGGCTTATGGCTAGAGGGGTTCATCTTAGAAGGGTGGTGTCTATTTCCGGTTATCTATATTATTTTGATTTAACGTTATGGCGGCTTGTGGAGGGTTGAATTTGAATTGCTCTGGACAATTTAGAATTATTGAAGCTTTAATTACTGTGATTCTTGTAATAGGCTCCATGACTATCGCCATAAATATTCAGAGGATTCCAAGTTCTTGGATTATATATAGTCGTAGGGAACTTGATGATATGGCTTTCAATTTACTGGATGAAATATCCGTTCCAACAATCTCCAATATACTTTCAAATCAAACTGGTAAATGGGAATCTGATATTTCTCTACTACTTGGAACTCTACTACCTAAAACAGTTTACTTTAACATGACCATATACGAGTTTACCCCAATAAATGAATCAACAATAGTTATGAAGATGCTCAATCGTTTTGCGATAACCAATCTTCCAGGAAACTTCGTTAGGGATATATATGAATCTGGCTCTGCAATCTATATTTTCACGTCAAGTAATGGTCGAATATACATGTTGGTGTTAACATTGATTAGGGTTAAAGGGTGAATACATATGAATTCTAAGGGGCAGCTTCCAATAATAGTTGCAGTTATTTTAAGTGGCATAATAATATTTTCAGCTCTAACCTCCTATAAAGTCTCCATATTCCCAAAAACTATTGAGGATACGGACTGGATGCACTTAATAATTAATGTTGATAAGGATTTCAAACGTATCCTTCAAGCTTCTCTGGCAAATTTCACGAGAAGCTACTTTAAAACTGGAGATCGTGAAGATTCTGAAGGTAATGCCAGAATTCATATTGAAACTTGGAAATTTGCATTCTCCCTAGCATATTCCCCCCTAAGCTTGAAGATATCCATATCCCCATCTGGATCAATAATCTCCAAAGCATCCATATATACGCTCCAATTTAAATATGGAAGTTCAACCACACTTTATACTGTTTATGTTTCAAGCTTCACTATACAACGTGGCTCAATCTTTAATTGTAGTTGGGATAAGCCATACAGCATATCAGCTTCCCATGCATCAATCTCCCTAGACATCATCGGAAGTAAAGTTTATGGCTGGAACAACTCCTACACATCACTCTTATCACTCAACGTAACAAAAATAATCGTAGATGGAAATCTAAACGAAATGTCAATAACACTCATATTGAATAGTGAAACGGGTCCTGTAAATAACCTATCAATAAACAATGTAAATATAACTATTAATGGTATTCAAAGGGATGTTGGGAGCTTAAATTACCATGGAGTGGGCATATATAATGCTACCATAAAAAATGTTCCGCCTCCACCATACACCATTTTCATTACTCTTACAGATTCTAGAGGAATTATTGTTAGATCAAAAGTGACCGTTTGACGATATTTCAATGACAATAGTTATATATGTATTTTGATGTACAATTCTTTTGGTGATCTTTTGGCTAGGGATCCTGTTTGCGGTATGATAGTTGATGAGAGTAAGACTCAATTTAAATTAGATTACAATGGTAAAACCTACTATTTCTGTAGTGCTGTGTGTATGGAGAAGTTTAAATTAAATCCAAAGAAATATGTAAAATGATGAGTTTTAGGGGTGCATGGTTGATCCATGATCGATCCCAGTAAGGTTATTCGTATCATAGACGTGTATAATAAGTTTAGAAGTCCTGAAGCAGTAGCATCTTTAGTTAAAGTTAATGAAGAAACCATACAAATAAGTTTCAAAGGCAGCTTCTGCTTTACATGTGGGCTAAATGAATGGTTTGAAGACTTCAGATTATTATTGGAGGAAAATGGAATAAACTCTAAAATTCATAGTATAAAGCAAATTGATGTTGATGAATTCCTAGTAACATTCAAAACCAATGACTCTTAACACCCCCTATTTCAAAATAGTTATCATGAACTTCACTTGAGCAAATAATGCGTCTTTCCCGTCGATATATATATTTTGGTTTTTTTCCATAATGTTTTTGAGGTGCCCCATTAGATGAAAGGAGTTAAAAACACCTCACTATTATACGTAATACCACTAATAACACTTCTTACAATACCAATGTTCTTCTGGAACGTGTATGCTGTTACGCGGGCAAGTAGTGGCGGCACGGAAGTTATATGGGGCCACATTTATCCCCCATCTGGAGGAACATACCACTACCACACAATAGGCTATTTTGCATGGGCTGCCCAGTGGGAAGACTCCTTCCCATGGTATGGTCATGGGATAATATATATGGGTGGAACTGAGGGGACAACATCATGGTATTGTGGAGGGCAACAATGGTGGTCGGAGCCAGGCTTAATAAAGTACAACATAAAAG
Organism: Candidatus Culexarchaeum nevadense; assembly: GCA_025060975.1. Lineage (GTDB taxonomy): Archaea > Thermoproteota > Methanomethylicia > Culexarchaeales > Culexarchaeaceae > Culexarchaeum > Culexarchaeum nevadense. The sequence goes on along the minus strand of JANZKA010000028.1, from coordinate 1,723 downwards.
TAATAAAAATAAAAGACTTAACAACACAAACAGAATACACAGACCCAAACATCCTACAACAAATACACTTTCGTGATGCTTACGTGAGACCTCACGGTTCAGAATATGTGGATGAAATTGTTAACCTATTATGGGATATTGCTCAAACAGTATCGGGATTTTCATTCCCAATTCCATTTAAACTACTATCAAGCTTCACGAGTGTTAGTGATGGATGGGGTGAAATTACGGTTTATGACAGTGGAAGCCTAAGCGAATTTTACACCAAAGTTGAATTTACCATTCCTTCCGGCTTTAATTCCACGCATACTTATGAAGTTACTTGCCAGTTAACTTGGACTGCTTCATTCCTCATTCATGTTGAGCCTGGTGCTGAAGGGATAAACCCCATTGATGGGGAAAGCAGTATATCGCCAGAAAGCAGCTCAATAGTAGACACAGCATATGCATCCGCCGCAATATACATAACATTCACAATAAAACCACCAGGCTAAAGTGATCACTATGAGGAAATACATAAACAAAAAATACATAACCATTCTTCTAATAGTAATTATAACAACGATTTTGTCAGGAAACTATTTCACATGCCCACGATACCTAATCCCAATTGGATTAGAATCCTTTAACTCATCCTTGATTTGGTATAAATACTTTAAGTTTAATAGTACAGTAATTCATTATAGTGGTTTCCTTGGGGAGGCGAATTTCGGATTTATAGTATACCTACTTACACCCATACTTCGCCCGATAACAACTCCACGAGAAATTTACAGGATAATTATTGTAGTTGAGAAGATAAGTGAAAGAACATATAATCCACTAGTAAAGGGATTCGCCATAAATATTGAAGCAGTCATATTATTCGACTATTGCAATGATACTGACATACACATATACGCCGATGCTGTTTTCGATTTTGAGAGATCTTTATACAATTTATCACAATCTGCTTATTCCATTTACCCCTTGCGTAATTATCTTCCAAAAACGTTGTATGCGCGTATTAATTATGTAGTCCATGCAATCATTAATCCATATGCTGAAATATGGTATAGTACTTACAAATACATAACTACTGGATTCCACATAAAAGTCTATAGTGGGAGTTTAATAATCCCAATAACCATAAAACCGGAGTAATCATTCAAATATTAGCTTATTACCCATGATGAAGTTTAATCTTTGCATTGTTTGATAAGTCAAACTTTTATGTGATAATATGAGTGATTTATTGTTTATGGGAAAATCTATGTTGGAAATAATATGATTTATGGAAGTGAGAATTGTTATTAAGCTTGTGAAGTCAATTTCCCAGAAGTATTTTGGAGTCTTTAAGATAGAGAAGTGGCCTGAAGATCTCGGTGAATTTATTGTAAGGGTGATGAGGGATTGGTGGATTCGAAAAGATATTTATGTATTCGCCTATTGACTTGAAGTAACATCACATTGGAAAACTGCCCATTGAATTTCACATACTGCAATTATTGCCAACTTATTGCTCACAGATTTTAATATAAGTCATTGCCGAACTTACCATATGAATTGTTTCACTGAATATCATAATGGTTGGGTTTGCGAGTATAGTTGCGATCGCTGCTGTCTCCACTTTTGTTTCTCCAAACTTTATGATTCCAGCATTTGATACATAATTATTGTTTATGATAAGTTGCTGTGCTATACTATCTAGGCTTCTCGTCAACCCAATGATTAATCCACACAT
>JANZKA010000027.1 GCA_025060975.1 Candidatus Culexarchaeum nevadense | reverse complement strand
TGATATGAAAGATCTCGTAAAAATGGGTGTTTGGATTAAATGAAAAATTAAGGTTTAGATTTACGGGTCTCTTCATCAAACCTCTTAAGCTCTTCTATATTCCCCAATTCAGATGGATCTGGCTTAGCCACTGAAAACCATTCATCAAGAATCTCTCTCGCAACTTCCTCTGAAAGTAGTCTAGCACTCAATGCAAGTACATTAGCATCATTCCAAAGTCTAGCACCCCTAGCAGTCTTAGCATCAAAACATAAAGCTGCACGAACACTGCAAACCTTATTTGCAGCTATACTAACCCCAGTACCAGTATAACATATAACTATACCCATATCCACCTCACCTCTAGCCACAAGTTCAGCAACTTCCAAGCCAACCTTAACCCATGGATAAGGGTTACCTGTAGAGAGGGAACCTATGGGGATTACTTCGACCCCCCTCTTCTTAAGTTCTTCAACAATAAACATGGCAATACTGTAATTATCATCCGAACCCACAGCAACCTTCATACAATAACATATTCAAGTGAATAAGATAAAAGAGTTACTGGAGAAGCTTCTTAACCTCCTCAAAGAATTCATCTCTAGATTCAACTTTAAATGGGAATCCAACATATGATTTTACGACACTTAAATCCTTCATTCCAGACCCTGTCAAAATGCAAACTATAATTTCATCTTTATCGATATCACCATAATCCATAAGCTTCCTCAAAACAGCCACAGAAGCTGCCGAAGAAGGTTCAACAAACAATCCCTCAGAAACCGCTAAAATCTTCTGAAAGTTTAGGATGATATCGTCTGGAACAGGCTCAGCAAGCCCATTAAATCTTCTAAGTATCCTCAGAACCCTATTACCACTAGCCAGAGATGGATTGGGATTAGATATTGAATGAGCCACAGTCTTTACATCCCTCCAAGGCTTCAATTCACTTCCACTCTTAAAGGCTTCCACTATAGGTGCACAACCACTACTCTGAACACAAATCATCCTTGGAAGCTTATTTATGAATCCAAGTTCATAAAATTCCATAAACCCCTTCCAAATAGCACTAAAATTCCCACCACTACTCGTCGGTACAATAACTACGTCTGGAGCCTTCCAGCCAAGCTGCTCACAAATCTCATATGCAACAGTCTTCTGACCCTCAACCCTCATAGGACTATCTGAATGGACAAGATATAAACCATAATTCAAAGCAGCTTCAAAGGATAACTTATACAGCTCAGGGTATGGTAGATCCACAGAGAAAACCTTTGGATCATAGTATAACGTTTGTAAAACCTTCTCCATGGGAGTTCCATGTGGAATCAATATTACACATTTCAATCCAGCTTTAGTTGCATATGCAGAGAGTGATGAAGCCATATTCCCAGTAGAAGCACACCCAACAATTTTAGCTCCAATCTCCAAAGCCTTAGAAACCCCAACAGTAGACCCCCTATCCTTAAAGGATCCAGTTGGATTCCTACTCTCATCTTTAAAGAATAAGTTTCTAAATCCAAATAAACGTGAAATCCTCTCACTCTTCAATAATGGAGTTCCACCCTCAAATAATGTGATAATACTATCCCCCCTTACTGGGAGAAGCTCCATATAACGCCAAACCCCAAAAACCCTAGATTTAAAAGAATCTCTACTAACAACATTCTTCAAAGACTCATAATCATAAATCACGTTTAAAGGCTCATTACACTCAAGACATCTAAAAACATAGCTATCCAATGGAAACTCTCTACCACAAACCTCACACTTCATGGATAAAGCATAACTCAATAGACTTCACCCAAACAGTATACATTATAAGTTTAATCAAATAGGAACTATTTAAAATATGGTTTTGAAACTGTTAAATCCAAGTAACTCCAATAATAATAGTTGGTGATTTAATGGTTGACATGATAATTAGAGGAGGACATATACTGACTATGAAGGGTAATGGTGTTGGATACATTGAAGATGGAGCTATAGCCATAGAAGATGGAAAGATAATTGCAGTTGGTAGAAGGGGGGAAGTGGAATCAAAAATTGGTGGAGCAGAAAATAGAATATATGCCCATGGAAAAGTAGTAATGCCTGGCCTAATAAACGCCCACGTCCACACATACATGACCATAGCCAGAGGATTATGTCAAGATGTCCCGGAAATAGAGTGGATGATAAAAACAGTTTCACCACTAACAAAACACTTAACACCAGAATTAGCTGTGAAATCATCAAGACTTGCAGTTTTAGAGGGTGTGAAGACTGGCACAACCCTATTCTCAGATTACGGCCCATACATGATGGAAATAAATAGTGAAGTACACTCTAAAATGGGAGTTAGAGCATTAACATGTACACCAATAAGTGAAGTTAAAAGTCTAGTTGGACAAAACCCATATGAACCATATCAATTCGACTTAGAACTTGGAGAGAGGAGAATTAAGGAAGCAATACAATTAATTGAGAAATGGCATAATTGGGGTAATGGAAAAATCAGATGCTGCCTTGGACCAGTAGCAGCAGACATGCTAACCAAAGAAACACTACTAAAAGTTAAAGGGATAGCTGAAGAATTAAATCTCCCGATACACTTCCACCTAGCTCAAGGAGGGAGAGAAGCAATACAAATAAAAATAAGATACAATACGACAACAGTAAGATATCTTGAATCCATAGGATTCCTATCTGAAAGAGTTATTGGAGTACACTGCCATGGAGCTAGTGATGAAGAATTAAAGATAATGGTAGATAAAGGAGTTAAAATGGCGAGCTGCCCAACAGCCATAGCACTAATAGATGGACTAATATCACCACTAAACCAATACATACAGCTTGGTGGAATGGCATGTATAGGTAGCGATCAAGCCAATGGGAACAATACTGTAAACATGTTTAACGAAATGAGGATGGCTGCAATACTAAACAAAGTTAAACATAAAGACCCAACAGTTCTACCAGCATGGAAAATCCTCAGATTAGCCACAATTGAAGGAGCTCAATGCATAGGATTTGGAGATTTAGTAGGCTCACTAGAAGAGGGGAAGAGAGCTGACATAATAATCTTAAATCTAAAGAAGCCAAACCTAACACCAGTAATAGATAAACCAATAAGAAACATAACTTTCAATCTTGTACATAGCGCCAATGGAAGTGAAGTTGAAACAGTAATAATTGATGGTAAAGTAATAGTGGAAAATGGTGTTTACAAAGTTATAAGTGAAGAGGATATAATTGAAGATGCACAAAAAGCTTCAGACCAGCTCATGGATATGGCAGCTGAAGACTATGTGAAATCAGATCCACTCATAATGAAATACGCAAGAGAAAACATAATATAAGATCATCGACTAAAAATGCGAAACATACGCCTAAAACGCCACTTACACAGCAAAGACTACATCATCCTCTCAATAACATTAAACATGCTCTTAACATAAGATGTAAAAGCTGAAATGAAACTTTGGAAATCCAATTTACCCTCAACCCCCTAACCTTAAACCATGATGGAGAATAATCTTTAGGCAAGCATCGCATCCAACACTTCAACCATGCATATATGAAATTGATGTCGAAGAATATTAAGTATAGGATATAAGATTCAATAATTGTGGTGTGGCGGTCCCCCAAAACCTTTCAGATGCATCATCCTTAATTAGAGCCATATAATTTAAACGATTTTTCCAAAAAGCATAAGCCTTATCCACATCACTAATTGGAATCAACCTACCAAAGAAGAAAAGGCAATTTTGGGAGGCAAAGATAAAGATTATTACTAGTGAAATTGAAAACCAGAATATTTTACTGGAAATTTTAGGTATATCAAATTAAACTGTGAATTGAAGTATTAAAAATGTTTATTGAAGTTAATTTACGTTGGCTATCCAACCCTACCTCCTCCACCACCAAGCCCTCCTCTAATGCCAAACCCTCCAACGAATGGTCCACCACCAGTAGCTATTGATACCCTACTCTGAATAACTCCAAGCATGCTCTCAATAGATGAATTTAAAGCTGAAACAAAGGATGGGAAATCCAATTGAATACCTTCATATCCTTTAACATGGAACCATGACGGAGAATATCGGTAAACCCTTGTAACGGGTATTGACCAACGATACAACCATGTAGTTACATAGAATGGCCTATATAGAAGTACGTATGGAAGATAAGATTCAAATAATCGAGGTTCACCAGCCTCCTTAACAATATTTTCAATCTCATTCTCTTTAATATTCAATACGCTATCCAAATATTCCTTCCAATACCTATAAGCTTTAGCACCATCAACAGTGTATGGTGTAAATAGATGTAGGTATATTAAGCCTACTGGTATGAAGCTCAATCCAAAACCAATAATCAATGGATATAAGGCTCTATATACACTGAATAACCATAGATTTGGAGGCGGAGAATTAAATATATAGAAGCCAATTATAAGTGTTGCAATAAAAGTAGCACCACAAATATATATCGTTAACGTCCGCCTACGCTTAAAGCCAGACTTGAAATAGCCCATACGTGTAAGTTCAGCTTCAACTTTACTCTCAACATCCATCCTAACATCATCAAATAAGGCAATAAACTTCTTCACATCCCCAGAAGACACAGCTAAACGTAAAATCTCAACTTCAAAGGGTTTTAAACCATACCTCCCAAAATTCTTCAATACATCATCAGTTCTACTGGAAGATTTGAAGTATGCATTCTTCTTCTCCCTATCATATTCTATATCAAGGAACCCCCTCCTAGCCAATTCGAAAAGCTCACTTAAAGCAGCTTCATAACTTAACCCCCTATTCAATAAATATGAAACTTCAAGGGGGGAGAGAGTTAATGGCTGAGTTAATAGAGATACTGAACCAATCTCAAAATCAGTTTTAGGCATCCTACCTTTAAAGAACCAAAATACAAGCATAATCAATGTGGAAAGCATTATAATGGTTAAAGCAGATTCTGCAGGATAATTCTTCAATATTCTTAGACTATCTGGTTTAGGCTCATAGATCCTTGGGAAGAATACCACAACCCTATAACCAGTACGTGCTGGAAGACTTTGATATGTGAACAATACATTTGTATATCCATTGGAGTAGGAGATTTCCACAGGATTTGGGCTAACACTAAATAAGTCGCTACCAGCAACATTACCTGGAACTCTCACCATAACGGTTACTAAACCTATGGGGACCTCCCAATCAGTACCAACAGCATTCCAATCAACAGAATTCTGTAAAGAGCTGGGAGAATTCAATGCACCATAAACCCTATACTTAAACATGAAAGTAGCTTTATGTGGACTTAAAACATCATGATAATATACCGTTAAAGTTAATCTACTAAGAGTATATGATGTTCTAACATTGGTTATGCTAACACCCTCAGCATCAACAGATAAAAATTCAATGTAATCCAATCCCCAAAGTGGAATCCACCTCTCAAAAAATGTGAATGTACCATAAACATACTTTATGGTAATATTCTCAGAGACAATTAACGTACCATCAGCACAAACCTCAATATCCACAGATATTAAGGGAACCTCGTAAACCTTAGATTGAAGTTGTGATGAAGCTGGCTGAAAAAGCAAAACCATAGAGACAAATGCTATAAAGAGTATTAGAAATTTGATTTTAACAGAATTAGAATTCATTTCAAGATAAAATCTAAATTTAAGGATTTAAACATTTCGTTAAGTTTAGTTACGAATCACCTAAACCTTTTGACAACACTAACAATATGTAGCTAAAACATAGAACACCCTTAAAAAAGAGGGAGGGAATGTTATGAAGTTAAGTTTCATCTATTTTGCTGTGTAAACTATCTTACCATCTATAATTACCATTTCAACTTTACTCTTAATATCCAATGGATCTCCATCAAGTATTCTTAAATCTGCATCTTTCCCCTTCTCAATACTTCCAACCCTATCAGCTACTCCAAGGATTTCTGCTGGATTTATCGTTATGGCTTTCAATGCCTCATCGTAGGGTAAGCCATGTTTTGCAGCCATCATAGCACATATTGGTAAGAAGGATACTGATTGCCCCAAAGCATCTGTTTGAATCGCGAATTTAACTCCAGCCTCATAGAGTATCCTTGGAGTATTGAAGTTCAATTCTCTCATCTCCCACTTCCCCCTAGCCAATAGACTTGGACCCCAAACTGCAGGAACCCCCTTCTTTGCAATCCAGCTGGCTATTCTATGACCCTCAGTGGCATGCTCCCAAGACAATTTAGCTCCAAACTCCTCTGCAATTCTTATGGCTGTAGCTATATCGTCAGCTCTATGAGCATGAGCTCTAAATGGTATTTCACCTCTCAAAACCCTCTCCAAAGCTTCAAGTTTCAAATCCACTTCAGGCATCTTTGCTGGATCATCTTTTGCAAGCTCCTTTTTCCTCATATAATTCTTCGTCTTCTGAAGCCACTCCCTAAGAAGCCCTGCAACACCCATACGTGTAGCTGGAGTCCTCTTAAGCTCTACACCATAAACCCTCCTGGGATTCTCACCAAAAGCAATCTTCATCCCAGAAGGCTCTTTCAAAACCATTTCATCAACAACAGGTTTTGGAGCAGTCTTTAAAACCACACCCATACCTCCAATCACATTAGCACTTCCAGGAAGAATTTGAACAGTAGTTATCCCAGTTTCGAGAGCGGCTTGCAACCCCTTCTCATCAGCATTAGCCTTAATAGCATCTATAGCCCTCAAATGTGGTGTAATTGGGTCTGTCATCTCATTAGTATCATCACCAAACCACCCAACAGTCTCCTCAGCAATCCCAATATGGCAATGAGCTTCCACAAGTCCAGGCATAACAATCTTATCCCTAGCATCAATAACCTCTGCACATTCAGGTATCTTCAAATCTACACCAACATCAACTATCTTCCCATTATCGATAAGTATAGTCCCCCTCTTAATAACACCCTTAGTTATCGTTAATATTGTTGCATCCTTAATAGCCAACAAAACCATCACCATAGATAGTATATGCAAACTGGATTTAAGCATTACAATCGAGCAAAATTTAAGTGTTATAGAGTTGGAGAGGAAGCTATTGAGGTGTTTAAATGTCTAGAATCACTTTAACAGATTTGAAATTGAATATTCGAATATCAGGAGACAATACTTGGAAGATGCAATGAAATACTTGAAGAAGATAAAGGATATTTGTAAAACATTCGATCCAGAATGCAGAGTAATAGTTTTCGGAAGCTATGTACATGGTGACATGAAACCAGATAGCGATATAGACGTACTAATAATCACAGATAATGCAAGTGACGCTCAATATAGAGGGAAGTTACGTGTAGCAATAGCTAGGGATATAGGTTTAATAATACCCTTCGAAATACACATCATAACCAACAAAGAATATGAAGATTGGTATAAAAGGTTCATAGATGTTCAACAGGAAATATAAAATGGAATACAATTCTCAGCCAAACAATCTATCACAATTTGTTTAGCTTAAAATCGTGGAGTACTGAAGGAAGCTGAGTGAACTGAATGAATTTAGAATTATTGAAATAGAGGGTTCTACGGTAAAATAGGAGAATACTGTAATGAAGTTTAATGTTTATGTGGAAAAATTTCTAAGTAGAAGTAACTGTAAATTTAGTGTGTTTAGAAGTTTAGAGTGGAGGACAAATAGCATTAAAATTGAATATGCTGATGGATGTAAAGTATTAATTAAGGAGTTTGATGTCATAAAACCAACTTTGATATTCACATTGTACAATATTGCTTGCTTTGTAGATAACCTATTGAATTTGTCAGTAATTAAAACTGAAGATTACTTTTTCCCATCATTAAGGGAGAGAGTGGAAAACGAGATTAAAGCTAGGGAGATCTTATCTGAATTGGGGGTAAAGCATCCAAAGATACACTGGTGTAAAGAGAATGTTATTTGCATGGAGTATATAGATGGCAAGAACATATTAGACTTCTATAGGGATGGAAGCTCAGAAGAAGTTTATGAAGTTTCTAAGAGAATTGGATTTGAAATTAGAAGAGTACATGAAGCTGGATATGCATTTGTAGATTGTAGAGCTGAAAACTACATTATTGGAAGTGATGGGGAAATTTATAGAGTGGATCTAGAATTTTTCACAAAGAAAACTAGATTTAGAAGTTTATGTGACATTGTAACTTATGATGTTAGTATACTCGGATTAAGTGAAGATAAGTGTATGACTGCAATAAGAGGGTTTCATGATGGTTACGGGAAGAAACTCTCAAAGACCGAGTTAGCATATATATCACTCTTCTCATCAATATACCCATTATCACTTAAAGAGGGAGTTGATGAAATCGCCAATAGAGCATCTAACACCCTCACACTATTAAAGGAAAGCATAAAAAATGTAAATTTACTTAAACTACTCAAATCCATAACATCAATGATGAAGGAGTGATTGTTCAATGATATGCCCATTCTGCAAACAAGATTTCAGCAGAGAATTAATCCATGAAGGAGATTATTGGAGAGTCACATTACATGAAAATCAATACTATCTGGGTAGATGCATGATAATATTGAAGAGACACCTTGAAGACCCAATACAACTATCAAGGGTAGAGGTAGAAGAGCTAATAAACTTGACAATTAAATACGTTAAAGTCTTAAGGGAAATGTTCAATCCAAACTTATTCAACTATGCTATGCTTGGAAACATAGTTAGACATGTACATTTACACATCATACCGAGATACAGTTCTGAGAGAACCTATAATGGGTTAAAGTTTATTGATGAAAATTGGGGGAAACACTATTACCCATACCCAGAATTCAAAATACCAGAAGAATCATTTAGAAAGTTGAGAGATGAAATAAAGATTTATTGGAATAGGGTGGAATAGATTCTATGGTGGAGAACTTGGAAATATGGGAGAAAATGCTGACTAACGTGGGAATAATATTCATAGTCATAGGAGTAGCACTAATAATGATACCATTAATTGTTAAGATGATTCCATCAATATCCATTGAAAAGATACCATGGATACTACTATGGGTTTATAGGAAAGATGGCTTTACATTTGCAACTTCACCCCTACTCATAATAATTGGAATACTATACTTGATATGGATAAAATTGAAATGGATACGTTAAGTTTACATTTAAATAATTGATTTCAACCAATAACAATAATTAGAGTGACAAAGATTGAAGAGGGATTTGAAGACAATAGTATTCAAAGTGAATCCTGAAAATCCAGATGAAGAGAAGATAAATGTAGCAGCAGAAGTTATAAGGAGGGGTGGTATAGTAGCATTCCCAACAGAAACTGTCTATGGACTTGGAGTAGACGCATTAAATAAAGAAGCAGTTAAGAGAATGTATGAAGTTAAAGGTAGACCACCAGACAATCCAACAATAGTACACATAGCAGAATTCAATGATGTATACAGATTAGCTGTAGATGTACCTGAAGTAGCTGAAGAACTCATGAAAAGATTTTGGCCTGGACCACTAACAATAGTATTAAAAGCTTCAAATATAGTTCCAAGAGTCACAACAGGAGGACTTGAAACTGTTGGTATTAGAATGCCTAAACACAATGTAGCTCTAGCACTAATAAAAGCTTCAAAAACACCCATAGCAGCTCCAAGTGCAAATATTGCTGGAAAACCAAGCCCCACCACAGCTCAACATGTAATACAAGACTTCTATGGATCAATAGATGTAATACTAGATGCAGGTCCAACGAAAATCGGAGTAGAATCCACAGTCCTAGACTTAACAACAAAACCCCCACAAATACTTAGACCTGGAGGCGTAACATACGAAGAGTTAAAAGAAGTATTGGGGGATGTAATTATACACAAAGCGGCAAAAGCTAAAGAAAACATACCAATAGACGAAGTGAAATCACCTGGAATGAAATACAGACATTATGCACCAAAAGCCGAATTAATAGTTGTGGAAGGAGAGACTAATAAGATTATTGAAGAAATCAAGAAGTTAATTAATGAATACTCTAAAATGGGAAGGAAAGTTGGAGTAATGGCTACAGATGAAACTGTCAAGAATTATGAGATGGGAATAGTGAAGAGTGTTGGAAGTAGATCAGACTTATCCACAATAGCTAGAAATCTATTCAGAACATTAAGGGAATTCGATGATGAGGGAGTTGAATTAATCCTAGCTGAAGGGGTCCCCGAAGAAGGGCTTGGATTAGCAATAATGAATAGACTTAGAAAAGCATCAGGATATAAGGTAATACATGTCAGCTAACCCCTCAGCCAATATCCTTTATAAGGTAAATCTATAAAAACTATTTCAGGGGTTATATGCCACATCCAAGTAAGGAGATAATTGGATCATGGGGTGATGAACTTAAAGGTAAAAAGATTGTGCTATGCATTTGTGGAAGTGTTGCTGCAATTAGATGTCCAGATATAGCTAGAGGGTTAATGAGACATGGAGCCGAAGTATATACAGTAATGAGTAAAGCAGCCACTGAACTCATACATCCAAACATAATGGAGTGGGCTACTGGAAATCCAGTCATCACAACCCTAACTGGTAAAATTGAACATGTAGAGCTATGTGGAAAAACAGCGACAAAAGCTGATCTAGTATTAATAGCTCCAGCTACAGCCAACACAATAAGCAAAATAGCTTGTGGAATAGATGACACACCAGTAACAACATTCGCATCAACAGCCATGGGGACAGGGATACCAATAATGATAGTTCCAGCAATGCATGAAACCATGTACACAAACCCCTTCGTAACTGAAAACATAAGAAAACTAAAGGAGAGAGGAGTCATATTCATTGGACCAAGAATTGAAGAGGGGAAAGCGAAAATAGCATCCACAGAAGAAGTGATAAATGCCGTAATAAGATTCTTCACACCAAAAATAATGATTGGAAGAAACGTTCTCATAACAGCTGGACCAACAAGAGAATACCTAGACGACGTAAAATACTTAACAACGCCAAGTAGTGGGAAAATGGGTTTAGCATTAGCTGAAGAATGCATAGCC
>JANZKA010000026.1 GCA_025060975.1 Candidatus Culexarchaeum nevadense | reverse complement strand
AATGTTAACTAAACCTTTTTAAATTTCTAAATCTAATTCTCTTAGGATTCGCATGATAAGGGTTATTGATATAGCAGTGAAGGATGTCAAGGTTATAAGTGAAGATGAAACAGTCATTAAAGCTGCTGATATAATGTCGCAGCATAACATTGGATGTTTAGTTGTGGTTAAAGATGGTAAGCCTGTGGGGATTGTTACGGAGAGGGATATGTTGAAGAAGGTGATAGTTCCCTGTTTAGATCCGAGGACAACTAAGGTTTCGAAGATAATGTCTAAACCATTAATCTATGGGGATCCGGATATGGACATAGTTTATGCTGCTAAGTACATGATAAATAATAACATAAAGAGGCTTCCAATAATTGATCGTGGCAAACTTGTGGGGATAGTTACTTTAACTGATATATTGAGAGCCTTTCCAGGAGTTGTTAAAGCTTTAGAGGAAAGCTTGATCATTGACAAGGTTACATCCAAGATTTAGAAAGTTGCTTAGAAGGTGAAAGGGGGCGTGGACCTTTAGATTTCAATGTAACAAATACTTTACTATTTGTTTAAAGGTTAAGTTGTTTTTTCAATGGTGAATATTTAATTCTTTAAGGAAATTTTTGTTGGTATGTGCTTTTAAGAAATACTTATATGTACTGAATGAGATATTTAATTGACTCTTGCAAAAAATTGGAAGAAAAACCATCAGCACTACCATTTTTTTGCGTGGTGTATACTTTGAGGAGTATACGGATATCGATCCCGGAGGATATGTTACGGGACATCGACCTACTCATAAAAATTGGACATTATAATTCTAGAGATGAAGTTATAGCTAAAGCGCTAAATGATCTTCTAAGTAGAGAGTTTGTTAGGATTAGTCGTAGTAGGTACGTTGTAAAATCTTGAGATCGTGGTAATGTTAATAAAATGTTTAGCCTATATATAGGTTAACCTTTATATATTTCAATGAATTAAGTTCTGTTTGGTGTAAGTTTTGGTATCTAGAAGTATGGCTATATCTGCTTCAGCGTTTGCAACAGCTTTGGTTTATGTGATGACGTGTATAGCTGTTCCCATGCCGAAACCTCTTGGTGTTTGGCATGCTGGTGATATTGCATCCTTTATTTCATCGATACTCTTCGGCCCTATTGTTGGGGGATTTGCATGTGGTGTTGGTGCAGCTCTCTTTGATATTTGGAATCCACTTTACCAATCATCATTCATAATATGGGCTCCAGCTACACTAATTATCCGTGGAATTATGGGTTTCATGCTTGGTAAGCTTAGGAGGATTATTCCAAGTAGACCTAGATTATCCGAAGTTTTAGCTATGATTATAAGTCATGTATGGAAGAATTTTGCATATTTTGCATATGACTATTATCTTTTTGGTCCTGTAGCATACTTAGATCTATTGACATTCTTCCCGTTGAGTGCAATTGACATTGCTATCACGGTACCATTATTGGCTGTTATTAGGAAATCTATTGGGAAGGAGTATTTCATGTGATTTTGGGGTGGTGATGTATGTCATTGATAATTGATTCCCATACTCACCTTGGGAATTTCCCATTATTCAATGTGAGTTTAGATGTTGAGTCTATGATTAAAATTATGGATGATTATGGCATTACTGTTTCAGTGGTATTCTCATTACCCAATGATTTGACTTTGAATGCTGTTAAACGTTATCCTAATAGGATTGTTGGATTGGTTTGGGTTAATCCCCATAATGGAGAAGAGGCTTTGAAACTTATTGAAGAGTATGTTTTGAAATTTGGGTTTAAGGGTGTTAAAATGCATCCCTTGATAGACTCATTCTTACCAGATCAAGATATAGTTCACCCAATTATGGAATTGACAAGGAAGCTTAAAATCCCGGTACTATTCCATTGTGGGCATCCACCGTGGTCTCTGCCATGGCATTTCGGCTCATTGGCGGATATGTTTCCAGATGTACCTATAATTTTAGGTCATATGGGGCATGGACATATAGTTTACATTAATGGTGCCATAGATGTTGCGAGGAAACATGACAACATATTGTTAGAGACTTCTGGTATGCCTATGCATAGTAAGATACTGGAAGCCTCGAGGCTCATAGGTGCAGATAGGGTTCTATATGGTTCAGATATGCCTTTCGGTCACCCAGCTTTTGAAATAGAGAAGATTAAAGTTTCAGGGGTCAGTAGAAGTGAGTTAGAATTGATCTTAGGATTAAATGCACTAAGAGTTTTCAATATTAAACTTTAATTACATTATTTCATACTATTTGAACTTTAGTTCCTAGTGATTGGAATGGTGGTTGTTTCCTGAAGTGTACGATTACACATCCACTATTCCTTCCATGCAATCTAACTATTTTCCCAATAAACTTCTCTCTTGTTTTCGGATGAATCCAGACAACCTTTCTCCCAACAAGTCTATTAAATATCTTCACAGCATCATCTCCAACTTTTACTATTGCCTGTTTAAGGTATTGTCTACCGCCTCCTCCTCTCCTCATGGATAATAGAACCCCCTCCATACCTTCTCACCCGCAATAAAACTTTCTATTACATCTAATAAGATTTTGGATATCTATCAGAAAAATAAATTTTCATTTGAGTTTTTCACGTGATTTTAATGGTTAAAAAGTTGAAAATGATTTAAATTTAATTTAGTTTTCCCATGGCATTTTATCCTTTATTTTGAGTAGTCTTTTTACATTGTTTATTGATATGAATCCCGCTGAGAATAGTGTATTGCTGAATTCTCTTTCACTTATGTTTGTATGTTTCCTCAGCTCTTCTATCATTTTGTATCCCGTGAAATAGCAGACGTTGTATCCTCTGTTTTCCAGATGCCATTCCACAAGTCCCCTAGAGGTTTGTTCATCGAATCCCATTACTTCCATGTATAGTTTTACTGCATCTTCTGGGGTTAGTTTTTTCGTGTAGAATAATCCTATGTCTATGTATATTCTTAATGTTGTTTGTACTCTTCTCCATGCTACTAGTAGTGGGAATGCTTCATCTCCATATATGTGTTGGAGTAGTTCTTCCCCTCTATGTGCAAGTCCCTCTGAAATTGGTGTTGCTATTCCACTACTTATTTTGAATGTTTTTGGTATGTTGGCTAACCCTATTTTAATTGAGTGTATGTTATGTCCATAGTATGCTTCATGTATTGCCATCATCATTAACCATCCTCTTGAGAATGCTCTATAATTGTATTGGTTTAATGCAACATGGCTTTCTAATCCTCCTTCCAGGGGGTCTGGTCCTCCTGCATGTCCCATTGGATATATATCTTTTTCAAACTCTTTTAAGCCAACCACTTTGCATGTTACTTCGTCTGGGAATTCTATATACTCTTTCGCATGTTTCTTGGCTATTTCCAAGAATTCCTCCATTGCTTTAAACATTTCTTCAGGGGTGTTGTATGGAACATGTATTCTTTCTCTTAAAACTTGTAATGGTTCTTTGTTTAGATCTAACCTTTTTGCTAATTCTTGGAATTTCCATTTTGCCTTTTCCAATTCCCCAATATACCATTCCATAACCCATTTTATGGGTATGCCATAATGTTTCATCATCAATTCTTCGTAGGGGATGTCTTCAATTACTTCTCTACTAGTTCCAATTATCCCCCCAATTTTTGGTATATATTCTTCGATTACACCTCCTATATTTTTAAGCTCATTTATGATTTCCTCCTTCCATTTCTCTTCCTCATCCACTTTAACCTCTATTTCCCCAATTATTTTAAAGTACTTTTCCAGATCTCTTTTTAACCCTTCTAGGCATTTTAATGCTCTTTTAACTCTATTGTCATCTACTTTCAAGCATATTTCATGTACTGCTGGTAGGAGTTTGGCAACTTTTGCTGATATCTTCTTTACTTCTTCACTCTTCTCTTTTAAACTCTTCTTTTCATCTTCAATTATCTTGAATATTTTGAATCCTATTCCACGAAGGTATTTACTTGGTTGTCTCATACCTTCTTTTATTCCAACTTCCCAGCAATCCATTAACTCTATTATGTGATTTACCCATACACTATTTTCCACATCTTCCTCTACTATGTTTGCTCGGATTTTGTATGCTTCTTCCTTTATGGTCTTTATATCATTTAGTAATGAATTGATTTCTTCTATTGATGGTACTAGTATTTCTCTCATTTTTTCCATGTATATCTTCAATACCTTTTCATCTAACTCCATTAACTTTGTTTTTAAATTGAACTTACTCATGTTTTCCATCGCTACGCTTATATATTGCTGAATGATTTAAATTTTTGGGAGAGCCTCTTGTTTGTTCCAGGAAGAATCTCCCAGTTCGTTATCTTCTTAGTGCTTTGCTTCTTCATGCTTTCAGCATTGTGGTTATCGAAGCGAAAGCCTATATTCAAGTTACGTAAAATAGCTCCCCTAGATGCTATTGAAGAAGTTGTGGGTAGATGTGCTGAAATGGGTAGACCTCTGCTCATGGTTCCCGGAATTGAAGGTATTACTGCTCAGACTCTTGCTGGTTTAACTGTCGTTAATTATGCTACTTCTCTTGCTGCTAGGTATGATGTTGAGCCAATAATGCTTGTAGCTGTTCAAGATGTGTATCCATTGGCTTTGGAGAATGTGAGATTAGCTTTTCAAGCTGAGGGTAAGGCTGATAAGTTTAGACCTGAAATGGTTCGCTTTGTTTACAGTCAGTTCCCCATGGCTACCACGGCTATGGGAATTATAAATAGGCAACGTGTTGCTGGAACAGTTATGGTGGGCGGTTTTTATGCTGAGACTTTGATGATATTGGAGAATGCGTATAGGGCGGGGGCTGTGCAAGTTGGTGGTACAGCTAACTACCATAATATCCCATTCTTCGTTGCTGTTTGTGATTATGCATTGATTGGTGAAGAGATTTTTGCTGCTAGTGCATATCTCTCTAAGGATCCTGAGCAGATAGGGACTATTGTTGGTGAAGATTTTGGTAGATTGTTTTTAGCGTTGCTTGCATTTATCGGTGCTATTCTAGCTACTCTTGGAGCGACTTATGGTAAATGGTTTATTAATTTACTTAGCATATAGAGGGGGTGTGGAGAGTGTCTTGGGCTCGTAGACGTGAATTACCATTATTCCTATCAGCTATACTTGGCATAATGGCTTTTGCAGATTACTTCTTCGATATTCCAGTTTTGCATAGTGTAGTTTCTGATTTACAGGTTTGGATCATAATTCTTGCTGCATTTGCAATGTTTATGGGTGTTATAAACTTGACGATTGTGCATGGTAGAGTTGTTATGAGGGAGAAGGATATTATTAGAAGAGGTCTTAGTGCATGGACTTTATTCTTAATGTATCTTATGGCTATTCTCGGTTTACTTCCACCAATAACTGCTCATCCAAGTTTCAGATGGTTGTATTCAACGACTGTTGCTGCATTAGACCCAACAGTCTATTCTATACTTGCGTTTTACATTACTTCAGCATCTTATAGGGCATTTAGAGCTAGAAATATTGAAACAATGATATTCTTAATTGCCGGTATCATTGTTATACTTTATAATGCACCTATAGGGGGATACCTGCATCCCGGCATAGTGACTTTGGGTTCATGGGCTATGAACGTCCCCATAGTTGCTGGTCAGAGGGCTATAATGGTTGGTGCAGCTATAGGTGCTTTGGCACTTGCCATCAGAACTTTTACTGGTAGAGAAAGTGCTTGGCTTAGGGCTGGGGGTGGAGGGTGAGATCATGGTGAAGGAGTTTGATCCAAGGTGGATGTATTTATTGCTCTTCATAGTTGTGGGTGCTCCACTTGTTAGACCATTAGGTTTGCCGCTACCAATAACTGCTCCTGTACTAGCCTTATACGATAAGATAGAGTCTTTGCCTCCTGGTAGTATTGTCTTATTTGAGTATGGTGTTGGTGCAGCCAGCTGGCCTGAACATGGCCCTTCCAATATTGCTGTCCTAAAACATCTGTTAAGTAAGGATGTTAAGATAATTCTCATAGCACTTTATACAGCTGAAGGGCCAACTCTATTTGCTACTAAAATTAAGCCTGCTATAGCAAGTTACTTGGAGAAGAAGACTTATGGCGTTGATTACGTTGATTTTGGATACGTAACTGGATATGAGACTGCAATGGCGGCTATAGCTGAGGATATGCATAAGGCATTGACAAAGGATGTGTATGGTACACCTATTGATCAAATTCCATTGATGAAGAATGTTAAGAGTGCAAGGGATTTGGCTTTAGTTATTGCTACTGGGTATTGTGAACCTTATATTAGACAATTCTATACGCCATATGGTGTTCCAGTAGCAATTATGACTTGGGGTATGAATGCCCCAGGGTATATGCCATACATAAGTGCTGGGCAGCTATGTGGTATGGTGGCTGGTATTAGGGCTGCAGCGGAATATGAAGTTTTAATTAAGAGTCCCGGTGAAGCTTCAGCCTCCTCAGATGCCCTTTCACTTTCACATCTCTTCGTCGCTATATTGATTGTTGTAGGGAATATCCAGTATTATTTGACTAGGAGGAGGGGTGGTAGGTGATGGATTTCGCTGAGTTCGCTTCACTGGTTTCAGGTTTAATTGCAGCAGCATTGACATTAATGATTTACAGCCTACTGTATAGGGAGAACATACTGTACAGAATTGCTGAACATACCTTCGTTGGAATCTATGCTGGTTATGGTGTTGCTTATGCTGTAAAGAACATTATGGATCAAGGTGTTAGCAGAATTTCTGCTGGAAACTATTGGTTTATTATACCTATGATCCTCGGAGTAATGTTATTCACTAGATTCACGGTTAAGCAAGCTTGGATTAGCAGGTATTCTATGGCTGTGATGGTTGGTGTGGGTACTGGTGTCTCTGTTAGAGCTTTAATTGAAGCTCAGATCGTTAGGCAGATTAAAGCTAGTGTTATATCATTGTATGGTGGACCCTTCACAGTAATTGATAACTTAATAATAGTCTTTGGATTCATATGCGCCTTCCTATACTTCTTCTTTACTGATATAAGTGCTCTTCGTAGGCCTATGAGTTACATTGCTAAGGCTGGTAGGTATGTGTTGATGTTTACTTTTGGTGGAGCTTTCGGTGGAACTGTTCTAAGTAGAATGACTTTGTTTGCTGGTAGAATGCAATACTTACTGTCATATCCAGCGTACTACATGATTCCAGTGTTCGTAGCCATAATATGTGCTATGATATACTATGATTTGAGGAAGAAGAAGGAGTAATCCTAAATATTCCTCATTTTTTTACCTATTCTTTTTTGGTGTTGATTTATGATGGACCTTAGTTTCAATTTTGGTGATAAGTATCATCGATTTGATGGTTATCTTTTCTCTTTTAGAATTTTCACTCTTGACAATGTTTATGGTGTAAATGTTGACAAAGTTGAATTGGCTTATGATGGTAGCTTCCTAAAATTATCAGCTAATAGATTCTTTTATGCTGGTGGTAGGAAGAAGGTTCCAGGCTTATTTGAAGCCATATTACGTAGATTTCCTGATGATCATGTTGAGATTTCATGTAAAGCCTTATTTGAGCCAAATCTCCGAGTTAGTGATCATGATTTAAAGTTTGAGGAGTGGAAGATTAAGGGTGTTGGTATTCTAATTAAGGGTTTAGATGTTGATAAATATATGACAGGTTCCTTCACATTTGAGAATTATAATCCAGAGCAAGGTGTCATATTAAATTACCCTAGGGTTTGGACTAGTTATAATCGTAGTCTACCTACACCGTTGATGGTGGTTCATGTTAAAGGTGTAGATAAATACTTCTACTCTCTGAGTATGGATGAAGAGTTAAGACCTAAGCGGTTTGCTATTCGTAGTGATTTCAATGGTGATACTGTGATAGAATTGTATCATGAGGAAAAGGCTACTATGTTTTCAAGTAATATAAACGTTCCCACTTTTAGGATTGGATTCTGTAAGGATCCGTGGGAGCCTCTAACCATTAGAATGAATTTTATGGAGGAGAAGTGGGGTCTTAAGTCTTGGGAGAGTAGGGATGATGTTCCATATTGGATGAGAAGAGTTTCCTTAGTGGTTAATATGCATGGTAAGCATTGGACTGGATACGTCTTCAACACATTTAATGATATGATTAAAGTATTGGAGTGGATTTCTCAACGTATTGAAGGTTATAGAGTTTTGGTCTTCTTACCCGGGTTTAATGGTAGATACTACTATGATTACCCAGTATACGATCCAGATCCAGATTTAGGTGGCGTTGAGGGGTTTAGAAATCTCGTAAATGTTGCACATGAGCTTGGGATGCATGTAGTCCCAATGTATGGTGCTGTAGCTGCAGGTTTTAGATGGGTTAAGATACTCAATTTAGAAGATGCCATTTTCAGGGATAAATATGATTTAAGTGTAGTTCCACCAAATTGGGTTGATTGGGATGCTGATAGGGAGAGAGATGACATATGGGTTCCATTGAATCTTGGCAACAAAAAGTTTCTTGATCACATGTATAATTCGATATGTAAGATAACCGATGAGTTTATGGTTGATGGTGCTTTCCTCGATATACCCCACTTATATGTTAACGATCATAGGTATGATATGTATGAAGGACTGAAAACCCTAATAATCAATTTGAAACGCAGGTATGGTAGGGATTTCTTAATCTTTGGGGAAGCATATTATGATGCACTATTCCCTTTAATTCCATTTTATCATGTGCCATTTCCAAGGAATTATTCTGAATTCTTCCATAAGTATATTCGAACAGCTTATCATCTTTCACATCCAGCTCCAGGTAGGGGTAGTACTGGAGTTCATGAGCAGGGGCGTCAGAAATTCTTTGTGCCAAATCCTGAAGATAAAGTTATACCAACTCTATGTGTGGTGGAGGATACCATAGAAAGGTATAGTGATGATGTGGAGAAGGTTATAGAAGCTGCAAAAATCTATGCTAAAATAAACAATTTACCGTAATCTTTGAAGTGGTCTATTACTTGTAGCGTTGGGGATGCTTTAATCAATTATTGTTATTGAAATCCTGGTTTCCTAACGTTTATAACTTCTTTATTCACTAGATTTGGCGGTACCCTTCCTTGATGAAATGCTATTAGATTCTCTGCAACCACTTCTGCCATTGCATGTCTAGCTTCATATGTTGCACTTCCAATATGTGGTACTATCACGGCGTTTTTGAATGCTGTTAACGGATGGTTTTGTGGTAGTGGTTCTTCTTCAAATACATCTAACCCTACCCCTGCAATCCAATTTTCATTTAAAGCTTTAATCAATGCCTTGGTGTCTATGATTGCACCTCTTGCAGTATTTATTATTATTGCACTTCTTTTCATTAGCCTCAGCTTATCTTCATTTATCAAGTGATAGGTTTCCTTTGTTAGTGGTACATGTATGCTCACTATATCTGCTTCCCTTAAAAGTTCATTTAAACTCTTATATTCTATTGAGAGTTTACTTTCAAGTTCAAAATTCCTATTAACATCATAGTATATTATTTTCATTTTGAATGCTTTCCCTATTTCAGCTACTCTACTGCCAATCCTACCTAACCCTATAATTCCTAAGGTTTTTCCCATTAATTCTGTTCCAAGCATCATTTTCGGATGCCATGCAGTCTTTGTCCTCCACCATTCCCCCCATCTAACAAAATTGTCTGCTTCGACTATCCTCCTAGCTACTGCTAATATTAATGCCCATGTAAGTTCAGCTGTGGATTCCGTTAAAACACCTGGGGTATTAGTTACATAAATTCCATTTCTAGTTGCACATTCCACATCTATATTGTCAAATCCAACAGCGTACTGGGCTATTATCCTAAGCTTTCTAGCTTTGCTAATGAGGTTGCAATCAATTCTATCTGTTAATAGTGAGATAATGGCATCTACATCTTTAATCTTTTCAATGAGGGTTTCATATGGTGGCGGCGTGTATTTATCCCAAACTTCCACATCATAATATTTTGAAAGTTTCTCAATAACATCTTCAAAAAGCTCCCTAGTCACAAACAACTTGTAAGTCATAAATAATAGTGAGGTTACATGGGGTATATTTAGTTTAATATTCTAATTTTTAATCTACTTGTCCATTTGAGAGTAGTCTTTGAGTATAGGTAGATTGTTTTATCGGTAATGTTCTTGTGATAAACCTATTGTAATTGATGTTTTACTCATCCTCCTATCTTGACATACAACCCTATTCTCTCAAATTCTTCCTTTATTCGCTTTAATGTTTCATATGTTGGTGCATGGTGAACTTTCATTAAGTATGGTTTTCCAAGTCTGATATACTTCTCTTCCACGCTATGGAATGGCAAGAGATCGATTTCAACTATACCCTTTAATTTTTCAGTTACTAGTTTTAAAATCCCTTTAACATTTTCTTCCGTATCGGTTATCCCAGGTATTATTGGGAATCTCAGTATTATGTCCTTTGCTCGACCCAGTTCTACAAGTAGCTTTAAGTTTTCTATTATTGGTTTATTTGATACTCCACAGTACTCTTTATGTTTTTCTTCATCTATTATTTTTATATCGTATAGGAATATGTCAATATTTTTTGCTACTGCTTTCATTATTTCCTTTGTGGTGTATCCAGATGTGTCTAGAGCTGTGTTAATGTAGATTTCTTTGCATTCTCTTGCTAAATTTATCAAGAATTCTGGTTGATATAATGGTTCTCCACCTGAGAATGTTACTCCACCATTAGTTTCATCATATAACTTTATATCCCTCTCTATTTCTCTGATAAGATATTTCACATCCACTTCTATTCCCACAAGTTTTATTGCTCCTGTAGGGCATGCTTCTGAGCATATTCCACATCCAATACAATTTTCCCTGTTTATCATGAATTTCTCGTCAACAAATTTTATGGATTTTGTTGGGCATACTTTGCTACATGTTTTGCATTTAATGCATTTGTAGTCAAAGTACATTATCTCCTTTTTCGGTGATATCCCCTCTGGGTTATGGCACCACCAACAAATTAATGGGCATCCTTTGAAGAATATTGTTGTTCTTATTCCAGGTCCATCGTGTATTGAGTATCTCTGTATGCTGAAGATCAGTCCCTTC
>JANZKA010000025.1 GCA_025060975.1 Candidatus Culexarchaeum nevadense | reverse complement strand
TGCCTCCTACTTGATCCTTTTAGGCTTTGGAATTAAAGCTGGAATTTCCCCCCTCGCCCTCCTATGGCTCCCATTAGTTTATTCAGAAGCTCCATCACCAGTTAGTGCAATTCTTTCAGGTGTAGTTACGGAGTCTGCATACATTCCAATATTGAAGTACATTTACTCACTTATGCCCATGATTCCAATGGATGTAGGTGCCTTCATAACTCTTTCAGGTTTAATTAATATTTTCCTCGGCGGGTTGGGTATGATCATTGATAGGGATATTAAGAGGGTTATAGCTTTCAGTAGCATTTTGAGTATGGGTTTCCTAGGTTTATCTATTGGTTTAAGTATCTCCATGAGTGGTTATGAAGCTTACATTTGTATTTTTGGGTCAGCATTATACCTATTTGCACACTCAATTGCAAAGGCTCTTCTCTTCCTATCTGCAGGGTTGTATGTGAAAGTTTTTGATGAGAGGAATTGGCTTAAACTTCCAATGGCAGCTAGATCCATGCCAATAACTTCATTTATGATCATTCTTGGTGGGGCGAGCATTTCAGGTTTGCTTCCACTATTTTCAGGTTATTATGGTAAGCATATGGTTATAGAATCGATTATTGCTTCTAGTAATCAGTTTTATGGTATTCCAAGCTCAATATATGAGGGTTTGATATATCTTAGTGGAATCATAGTTTTATGCGTATTCCTTGGGATCGTTGTGTTTTCGGCTAGAAGTGGTGGGAGGTTTATGGAGAAACCAGATTTAATGGTTGTCTCTACTATGATTCTAGCTTTAATATCAATTATAGTTGGCATAATGTATCATGGGTATCTAGATTCAGGGTTTACTCTACATTATAGTTTGACATTTAAATGTGTGGATTTATGGTGATCTGGGATGGAGAGTTTAAATGATGTTTTGAATGAGCTTGGAAATATCCTTAAACCAGATTTCGAGATTACTGGTTATGGTTGTGGAGGTAAGCATGTACGTGTTAAGACTAGTCCATACAAGCTTCTGGACGCAGCTAAATATATGCTTTCAATAGGTTCTAGGATTGTTCATGTCACAGCTTCAGATATGGGTTTTGATGGGATTAGACTTATGCATATCTACAGTCTTGAACACATAGATAAGCATGCTCATTTAATACTGTATGCTTATGGTAATGGTGAACCAGTAAAGTTTCCATCAGTTGCACAATTAACTTATCAAGCTAATTGGGCTGAAAGGGAAACTATGGAGCTACTTGGAATAGAATTTGATGGTCACCCTGACCCTAGACACATATTCCTCCCCTTCGAGTGGCCTAATCCCGTTGAAAGTTCTAGTGAATCTAAAGCTGATGTTAAGCAAGTCACTCTGCCTATAGGTCCATATCACCCAGCAATGCTTGAAGGTGGATTTTTCAAGTTATTCGTTGATGGTGAAGATGTTATTGATGTGGATATTAAGGTTGGTTTGAATCATCGTGGAATAATGAAGTTGGCTGAGAGTAGAACTTTTTGGCGTGACATATTCCTTGTTGGAAGGATATGTGGTATATGTAGTGTTCCACATCAATTGGCTTTTGTGAATGCTGTGGAACGCATTTTGGAGATAAACGTCCCTGAAAGAGCTGAGTACATTAGGGTTTTAATGGCTGAGTTGAATAGGATTCACAGCCACCTCCTATGGCTTGGTGTTGCAGGAGACTTAATTGGTTTTAAAACTCTACTCATGTGGGCTTGGAAGATTCGGGAGCCAATACAGGATTGTATTGAGCTACTATCTGGTAATAGAGTTCATGCAGATTCTATGAGTATTGGTGGGGTAAGATTTGATGCCACCAAAGAACAGCTTAATAAAGTTGAAATTAGATTGCTTGAGGTTAAGAGAGATTTCAAAAAGCTAGCTGAAGATATAGCTTCACATAGCATTGTTAGGCGTAGAACTGAAGGTGTAGGTGTCATGTCTCTAAATAACGCTAGGGAAGCTGGAGCTGTAGGACCAACTGCAAGAGCTAGTGGATGGAAGATCGATGTTAGGAGGGATAGTCCATACTCATTCTATGATGAGGGACATATAACTTGGGATGTTGTGGTTGAAGAGGCTGGAGATGTACTTTCAAGGGTTATGGTTAGAGTAAAGGAGATTTTTACATCCATAGACATATGTCTACAATGTATTGATAAGTTGAAGAGTGTTGGCGGGCCAATAGCGACTTCCGAACTTAAATCCTTCCCTGAGGGGGAAGCTTTAAGTAAGGTCGAAGCCCCAAGAGGTGAGCTCGTCTACTACATAATTTCAAATGGTATTGACATACCGCATACAGTTAGAATTAGAACGCCAAGCTACCGTAATATTGCGGCTCTCAAATTCATGCTTAGAGGTTGCAGACTTGCAGACGCGCCAATAATTATTGGTAGTGTTGACCCATGCTTCTCATGCACTGATCGTGTAATGATAGTTGATTCTAAGAGTGGGAAGCAGTGGACTTTGAGTGGTGATGAATTTAAGAATCTTCCATTTAAAGGTTGGAGGGGATGATGGGCATGCTCCTTTTCACAATAATAGCCATTCCAGTATTATGCTTCATTCTTGGAGTCTTATTCAATTATGAGATTAGGAAGATTTATGCTAGGAGTCAGTATAGGCTTGGACCATTACTTTCAATGCATAGTGAATTGAGAGACTTTTTAGGTTCAAGTAGGATTTTACAACCCCTATATGATGTTTTGAAATTAATGTTTAAGGAGACAATCATACCTAGAAGTGCACGTAAAAGTTTATTCATTTCATCACCGATAATAAGCCTAATCCTGGCAGTTTTATCATCATACTTCATATCTTATGGTGGTTTGAGTTTGTTTGCAGATAATCCACTCAGCATAATCTTTATAACATACATTTTAATTGGTGTTTCCCTATTCTGGGTTTTGGGTGGTTTAGCATCATCATCACCTTGGAGTGTAATTGGATCGAGAAGAGAAGCTGAGCTAATGCTTGTCATTGAAGTTTCATTGCTTTCATCGATATTCTCTTCAGCCATAATATCCAATTCACTATCAATTGGCGGCATTATGAGTTTCCAACTCAAATATTACCCAATAATCCTTCTAAACCCCTTTGCAGCTCTAGTTTTCATAATTTCAGTTCTTGGGAAATTGCATTTCAACCCATTCGAAATATCTGAAGCTGATGTGGAGATAGTTTCAGGTCCATATACTGAATACTCTGGAAAACTTCTGGCAGTAATATTATCTTCAAAGTATATTCTAACATCCGTCCTCACTGGATTGTTTGTAAACCTATTCATTTCAGGAGGACTCATATTACCGCCATCAAACCCATATAATCAACTAATCAACTTCATAGTTTTCATATTGGAGTGCTTCATAGTCACATTCATAGTATCCATAGTACATTCAATAGCCCCTAGATTTAGGATCGATCAAGCTATTTCATGGTCAATTAAATACCTGTGGCCTCTATCAGCATTCTCCATAATATTCTCCATAATCATTAGATCCATTTTGGGGGTGACATAAATTGCTTCAATCATTTAAGAGAGCTCTTGAGGCTCTGAGTAAACCCTACACGATTAAGTATCCTGCTGGTATTGGTACTGAGAAGTATAGTAGTGTTCCAGACAATCTGCGTGGTATGCCTGAATTCAACACTGATAAATGTATTGGGTGTAGTGCGTGCGTCAGCCAGTGTAGTAGCGGTGCATTAACATACATAGATGCAGAAGGTAAACGCTATCTAAACATTAATTTGAATAAATGTGTGTTTTGTAGGCGTTGCGCCGAAGTATGCCCTGAAGATGCATTAACCTTAACCATCAAGTTCGAAATAGCATCAAACAATAAATCGGAACTTAAAGTTTCAAACAATGTTGAGCTTTCAAAATGCATTAACTGTGGAAACTACTTTGCACCCGAAAAACAGCTCAACCGCATTACTGATAGATTAATGAGTGGATTAAAGGAGGTTAAAGCCATACAATACGCCCATGACGATCTACCAAAATACCTACACTTATGCCCAAATTGTAGGAAAACCTTAAGCTTTAAGCTGAATATTCACACAAGGAAGCATGTCCTCTATGATTAAGCTTAGCATAACACCATCTTTCACAATCAATTACGATCCAACATCTATTCTACAATCCCTACCATCCTTAACAGTAAGTTTTATTCTATTAACCATAATAATATACTTTAGCTCCAAATTAGTCGGACTTAAAAGTCTCCCCCTAACAGTAGCCTCCTCCGCAATGATCATATTGATGAACTCAGTAATATCATCATTCAATCAATTTCAAGGATCATACATCATCAAACTCATAATATACCTGTCCATCATAAAATTCATATACAGATCAAGCTGGTCCAGAAGTATATTCATACTAATATTAACATACATTCTTTCCAGTCTAATTCGACTTATAACACCAACAATTCCAATGCCAATTTAAAAACTTACCATTAAAGTAGTAATTCGACAATGAGCAATTTTTCGATTCGTCAATATATATATGTTTGTTTTTTCCATAATATTTTTGAGGTGACCCCTTTAAATGAAAGGGGTTAGAAAAACCTCACTATTATACATAATACCATTAATATCGCTCTTCATAATATCAATGTTCTGCTGGAACGTCTATGCTCAACAATATAGTAGTGGTGGCACGGAAGTCACATGGGGTCACATATACCCTCCCGGAGGAACATACCATTACCACACAATAGGCTACTTTGCATGGGCTGCTGAGTGGGATGCTTCAATTAGATATGGTAGCTATGGGGTAATATATATGGGTGGAACTGAAGGGGTGACTTCATGGTATTGTGGAGGGCAACAATGGTGGTCGGAAACAGGTCTAATAAAGTACAACATAAAAGTAATAAAAATAAAAGACTTAACAACCCAAACAGAATACACAGACCCAAACATCCTACAAAGTATACAATTTGATGATCTTTGTGTGAGACCTCACGGTTCAGAATATGTGGATGATATTGTTAACTTATTATGGGATGTTGTTCAAATGGTAACAGGATTCTCGTTTCCAATTCCATTTAAACTACTATCAAGCTATACGAGTGTTAGTGATGGATGGGGTGAAATTACGGTTTATGGCAGTGGAAGCCTAAGCGAATTTTACACCAAAGTTTGTTTTATCCCTCCTGCTGGGTTTCCAAGAACGCATACTTATGAAGTTACTTGCCAGTTAACTTGGACTGCTTACTTTCTCATTTGTGTTGAGACGGGTGCTGAAGGGATAAACCCTATTGAGGGGGAAGATTTCATAAGTGTCCAAGCAGTAGATACAGCATACGCATCCGCTGCAATATACATAACATTCACAGTTACACCGAGCTAAGTGATTGTCATGAGAAGATATATAAACAAAAAAAGTATAACCATTTTTCTAATAGTAATTGTAACAATCATTTTGTCGGGAAACTTTTTCACATGTCCACGTTACTTAAACCAGATTGGATTAGATTCATTTAATGCGTCTCTAAGTTGGTTTGAAGATACTAAGTTTAATAGTACAGTAATTCATTATAATGGTTTTTGGGGGGAGGCGGATTTCGGATTTATTGTATACCTCCTTACACCCATACTTCGCCCAATAACTCCACAAGATATTAATACGATAGCCATTGTAGTTGAGAAGATAAGTGAGAAAACATATAATCCACTAGTAAAGGGGTTCATCATAAACATCGAAAGAGTCGACATATTCATTTACCGCAATGAAACTGAAATTCACTGGTCTACTGCTCTCGATTTTAAAAGATATTTACCTAATTCCTCAGAATTCTTTTATTCCATTTATCAGGTTCACAGATATCTCCCAGAGAAGTTGTACGCACGTGTTGATTATTCAGTTCATGTAATCATTAACCCATACTTTGAAATATGGTATAGCGAATTCAAATACATAACCATTGGATTCCATGTAAAAGTCTATAGTGGGAGTTTAATAATTCCAATAATTATAAAGCCAGAATAGTAATCTAAACCTACATATCATTTTTACTGATTGATCTCTACTTTATTATTTAGCTTCTGATACCATTAGAAACCAAATGGGAGGCGCTTCAAATTACCATCAAAACGATAGTAATTTGACAATGAACATTTTTCGTCAATATATTTATTTATTTATTGGTTTTTTCATAATATTTTGAGGTGACCCCTTTAAATGAAAGGGGTTAGAAAAACCTCACTACTATACATAATACCATTAATAGCAATTCTCGCAATACCAATGCTCTGCTGGAACGTTTACGCTCAGCAATATAATAGTGGCGGAACGGAAGTTATATGGGGCCACATTTATCCTCCATCTGGAGGAACATACCACTACCACACAGTAGGCTACTTTGCATGGTCTGCAGAGTGGCGAGATACTTTTTCTGGGATCGGTGATGGATACATATATATGGGTGGAACTGAGGGGACAACATCATGGTACTGTGGAGGACAACAATGGTGGTCACAACCAAATCAAATAATGTACAACATAAAGGTAATAAAGATAAAAGATTTAACAAATCAAACGGAATATACAGACCCAAACGTAATATATAATAATCATGTATATTTCTGGGGCGGCTATGTAAAACCTCAAGGCTCACAATATGTAGATACAATTGTTGATTTATTATGGGCTATTGTTCAAACAAAAACAGGATTCTCATTTCCAAACCCATTCAAATTAATATCAGGCTCCACAAATGTTGGTAGTAGCTATAATGAAATTACGGTTTATGGCAGTGGAAGCCTAAGTGAATTTTTCACTTTTGTTAAGTTTAATTATGCTAATGGGTTTACCTACACGCATACTTATGAGGTTACTTGTAGATTGACTTGGATTGCTTCATTCTCCATATGGGTTGAGGGAGGTCTCCAGGGGAGGAATCCAATCGAGGGAGAAGACATAATATCACCAGAAAGCGGACAGGCAGTAGACATAGCATATGCAGCCGCCACAATAGACATAAAATTCATAGTTACACCATAATGAGGTGATCATCATGAAGAAATATATAAACAAAAAATACATAACCATTTTTCTAATAGTAATTATAACAACGATTTTGTTAGGAAACTATTTAACATGCCCACAATACTTAAAATCAATGGGATTAGACTACTTTAACGGGTCTTTGATTTGGTTTAAAGAGATTAAGTTTAATAGTACAATAATTAACTATAATGGCTTTCTAGGGGAAGCAACGTTTGGATTCATTGCATATATACCAATACTTCATACTCCAACAATCCCGGAGGATGTTAAAGAGATAGGCGTTGAGATCGTGAAGATAAATGAGAAAACATATAATCCACTAGTAAAGGGGTTCATCATAAACATTGAAGGAATCACCCTATTCCTCCATCCCAACAATACTGAAATTCAATGGCCTACAGTCTTCTTCTCTAAGCTACATTCACTTTCATCTGACTACTCAATATTCAATTATAAAATTAGCCACAGTTATCATTATCTTCCAAAAACGTTGTACGCACGTGTTGATTATTCAGTTCATGTAATCATTAACCCATACTTTGAAATATGGTATAGCGAATTCAAATACATAACCATTGGATTTCACATAAAAATCTATAGTGGAAGTGTAACAATCCCAATAACCATAAAACCAGAATAATGAGTCAAATATCATTTTTAATGATATTATGTTTAGTTCAACTTTTCACAAATTTTATTGATTCCTCATTGAGGGTTTGGCTTCTAATATTATTAGAAACCTTTTTCAGTTTATTGTTGTACTTTATAGTGATTGCGATGTCAGAGGATTTGAGGAGAATCTTGGAAGAATTGAAGCAGATGCGTGAATCTCTGATGCATATGTTTCTGGCTTTGGAGAAGCGTATTGATGATGTTTTGTGGTACAATGTGCTTGGGGATGTTGCAAGGATATTTAAGTTTAGGATGGTCGGTCCTCCTCCAAGTAAAGTTCAGAAGCCAAATGCTCCGGGAGCTAGGAATCCAGTGATATTTTGGAGTTACGTATTCCTCCCAAAGGATCTTGATAAAAGTGAAAAGTATCCATTGATAGTGTTACCTCATGGTGGAGTTCATGCAAATATGAGTACTGCTTCAGCAAACATTGTTAGGGAGTTGTTGGCTCAAGGATACTTGGTTATAGCTCCGGAGTATCGTGGTAGTACTGGTTATGGTAAAGTTTTCTATGAATTGATAGATTATGGTGGATTGGAGATTGAAGATACCCATGCAGCTAGAAATTGGATGGTGGAAAACTGTAGGTATGTTGATCCGAATAGAGTTGGGATTGTGGGTTGGAGTCATGGTGGACTTCATGCCTTAATGAACATATTCTTCTATCCAGACGATTATAAGGCTGCTTATGCTGGTGTCCCCGTTAGTGATTTGATAATGAGGATGGGTTATAAAGGGCAGAATTATAGAGATCTATTTATAGCTGGCTATCATATTGGTGTGGATGTCTGTGATAATGTTGAGGAGTATAGGCGTAGATCTCCAGTGCATTATGTTGATAGACTTAAAACTCCACTATTAATTCACACGACAACCAATGATGAAGATGTAAGCTATCTAGAGGTTTTAAACCTTATAAATGCACTTAAAGCTGCTGGCAAGGAGTTCGAGTATAAAATATTTAAGGAAGCTCCTGGAGGACACGTATTCGCTAGAATCGACACGTTGTTTGCAAGGGAAGTTAGAGCGGAAATATACAGCTTCTTAGCAAAGTATCTGCATCCGAAACGTCCATTAACATCTGCTGATGAGTTAAATCCATTCGAACTGTAAATCATAATATCAATATCTTCTTTTTTATCTTTTTAAAGGTAAAACTTAAATTACAGTATTACTATTGTTATTTCATGAGTGAGTTTGTTTTTGAGGGTAGAGCAACATTATTTTCAGGTGTGAAATCAAAAGTTTTTATTGATGATAAGGAGATTGCAACTATAAGTCCTCCCGTGGAATTTGGTGGTGAAAAGGGTTATCCAACACCAGAAAACCTTTTCGCAGCATCTCTCGCTTCATGTATGAATACCCTCTTCCTATTAATAGCGAGCAATTCAAAACTCGGTATACAAAGTCTTGAGACCATAGCTAAAATTAATATGCGTGTGGAAGGCTTGGAGAAGATAATTTTTACGAAAATAGATTTCACAATAAATGTTAAGTTGCTTAAAGATACGAAGTGGGAACGTGAAAAAGCCTATTCCTGTTTCGAAATTGTTCAAAGAATATGTCCAATAAGGCAATCGTGGGGTGAAAGTGTTCCGATAAGTTTTCATCTAAACATACTGTGATAAGCTTCTTATACTCCTCCTCAAATCTTTTTAATGGTGTCTTTATTGAAGTTTAAAGGAGTTTATAAAGCTACAAAGCTAATTAAAGTTTCAATGGAAATTGATAATGGCATTATAAAAAGTATTAGAATTACTGGTGATTTCTTCATGTACCCAGAGGATGCTATTAGAGGGTTAGAGAATGCATTGATTGGTGCAAAATTGGATGCTATAGAGTTGGAGGAAAGAATTTCAAAATTCCTTTCAGAAGGATCTATAGAGTTTCCCATGATGACTGCTAAAGATATTGTTAATGCAATACTTTCAGCTAAACCTGAAGAGTAGGGGTGTAGGAGGGTATTGTTGGATTATATTAGAGTATCTATTGGTACTGCTGCTAAAATGGGTTTATTAAGGGTTAAGGTTTTAGCTGAACCTACAACAGCTTATCTTATGACTTTTACTGATGGTAAATGCTTAGCTAATTGTGCATTTTGCACTCAAGCTAGAGATAGCAAGTCTGATTCTGAATACCTATCTAGAGTTACTTGGCCGAAATTCAAATTTAATGATGTTCTAAATGCCATTAAAAATGCTAATGGATTTAGGCGAATATGTATTCAAACCCTAATATACCCTGGATATGTTGAAGATGTTGCCAATATAGTTTCAAGTATAAGGAAAGTTACAGATCTGCCAATATCAGTTTCAATACATCCTAGAAGTGTTGATGATATCACCCTTTTAAAGAGTTATGGTGTTGATAGGATTGGGATAGGGGTTGATGCTACATCTGAGATGGTGTTTAGAGAAGTGAAGAAGCCGTTCTCTTGGAGTAAAACCATATCAATAGTTTTAAAGGCTGCAGAGATCATGGGTCCATATAAGGTTTCAGTTCACTTGATCTATGGTTTAGGGGAATCTGATAAAGACTTTATATCCATGATTAGTAGACTATATGAATCTAAGATTAATGTTGGTTTATTTTCATTCACACCAATGGAGGGTACACTCTTAGAAGATCGCCCCAAACCAGACGTATCCTCATATAGAGCAATACAGTTAGTCCATTACTTAATAAAACACAATATGGCAAAAATGGACAGCTTCGAATTTGATGCTTCTGGGAGACTTAAAGCAATAAATATTGATAAAACCCTATTAGCTAACGTTATTGAGAGTGGTGAACCATTCAAAACATCTGGATGCCCAGATTGTAACAGACCATTCTACAATGAGTCTCCAGGTGACATCATATACAACTATCCAACAGTAGACATGGTTTTAATGGATTTATGGAAAATAAGATTACAATTAAAACATATAATTAACCATGAAGAAATGCCTTAACAATATATATTGATGTGAAAATCCAAGTTAGTATTACAATACATTTCAGCACCCCTGTTTTTATCATGTACATGTACATCATGGAATCTATGAAATTAACATCTGACATTACTAGCAAAATTCCTGAAGGCTTAGGCCACGGTAAGAAGGAGCCTGGAGGACTACTCCTCCACATAATTCCAGTTTTGCCCTCATATATACATGAGGAAATCTTCATAGCTTCAAAATAGTATAATATAACCATAATAGACAATATTATTATAAAACAAATCTTCAAAACCATAATTCTTTTGGTCACAAGTATATTATTAACTTTAACAAATAAAAAAGTTGAGAGTATATTTAGGGTTTTACTTCTTCCATGCATCTAGTGGTGGTTTATGTTCTGGTGGTATTGGAGGCTTATACTTCC